>JBBIQC010000241.1:0-7097 GCA_037442585.1 Oscillatoriales cyanobacterium bin_317 | reverse complement strand
GGTAGCAGGGCCAATGGTCGCAACAATTTTCGTTCGACGCGGAGAGGCTGGCAATTGCATGGATGGTGGTATGGAGTCATGAAACTGGGAGGCTATTAAACCTTGTCCAAGTCCAGAACCATAGTTTTTCCTGGGGGAAAACGACCGTTCTCTAGCTGGACTTGGTTTATCTCACCCAGCAAAGGGATACTATCACGTTATTGGAGCAATTCAAGTTACCACTCTTGCAAGGCGATCGCAACTCCCCGACGTAATTCCTGAGAAAGATTTTGATTGGTTTGCAAACCAGTTAAACGCTCATAAGCCGTGGGAGCATCCAGGATTTTCAGGGCGACAATAGCATGCAGCCGCACGCGATCGTCCTGATCGGCTAACAATTGAATCAATGGCTCCAGTGCCTGGGGTTGCTTCAGATGACCCAGCATCAGGGCGATCGCCTGCCGCAGTTGGGGATGGTGTTGAATCAGGTTCAGGGAGGACAAACTCTCTAGCAGTCCCTGAGTGGCGATCGCTTGTAAGCTGGGATCAGCCCAGTGGCCCAGGGTTTCGACAATCTCTTGATAAATTTCGAATGGGTAAGCCAGAGAATGATCCAACAACAGGCTCTGTAAAGCCGTTAGCGCCGCTTGAGAGCCAATCCAGCCGAGCGCACGAATGCTATCTCGTTGTAAAGCGGGTGGTGTGTGGGGCGATCGCAACACTCGCACCAGAGGTGGAATTCCCGCATCCAGACCCAACCGACCCAGAGCCAGGGCGGCCTGTTGACAAACACTGAGATCAATATCCCACAAACTTTCAGCCAGCCAATCGACGAGAGGTAGTTCGTCAGCCAAGTCTGGATAAGAGCCTAAGCTGGAGATGGCAGCACGACGAACAGAAGCCACTGGATCTTTGAGGGATGGCACCAAAGCCTGGGCAATTTGCCGCTCTCGGAAGGTACCGAGGGCTGCGATCGCCAGGGTACGAACGGTAGCCTGAGAATCCTGCAGAACCGTCATCAAGGGGGGGATCACCGCCGGATGGTGAATTTGAGCGAGCGCCTGCACTGCCAGAAACCGTGTGTCTTTCCGCTCCAGTAAAGCGGCTAACGCTGGAATGGTGGCAGTCCCTAAATTAGCCAGGGCATCGGCTGCGATCGCGCTCAATTCCTCATCTTCGTCGTGCAGTAAGGTGGCTAAAGCCTGGATCGCAGTGGGATCATTGCAGGTGCCCAGAATCCGGGCAGCAAACCAGCGGCTGTCGATCGCGGCCTGCTCATTATGAATCAGGGCAGTTAAAGGGGCGATCATCGCAACTCCCAGACCCGGCAACACTTTGGCGATTTCCCAGCGTTCCTGAAAGTCCCCCAACTCTAATACGTTCAACCCAAAGCCGATGAATGCAGCGATCTCAGCTTCGGTCATTTCAGCAACAGGCTGATGCTGAAGCTGTTCCTGCAGACACTCAACTACCTGTGCCCAATTGTTATGAGCAACGGCCTCTCTGGCTTGATCCACCCAATTAGACATGGATCTACTGTTTCCCAACAAAGCTAAAGGCGCGAAAGTTCTCAGCCTGCTGCTCAATCCGACGGGCCAAGCGATCGCAGACCAGATTGCAAAGTTCAAAAATCAGGTCATCTTCCACGCTGTAGTATGCCTGGGTGCCTTCACTGCGACGGCTAAGAATGCCCGCCTGCACCATGACTTTCAGATGCTTAGAAACATTGGCCTGACTGGTTCCCGTGGCTTCGACCAGATCTTGCACGCACTTTTCGCCATCGCGTAACAGATTCAGGATACGGAGCCGCATCGGTTCACCTAAAACACCGAAGTATTCAGCCAGTTGCTGAACCACCTCTTGCGGAACGGGCGGGGGAGAGGGCATGGGTTGTTGGTGTGAGAGGAACTGATCCCCAGATTGTAGCCAGTCACTTTCTCTACTGCAAGAGTGGGGAGACTGAATAGAGGATTTTTCACCAGCCTGTTGCAGGCTTTGATCTGGAAGATTGGGGAGAATCCACCTTAAGCAGGTGCAATTCGCATTAGAGGTTGATTATATTCCACAGGTTCGCCATTCTGAACGAGAATTTCAATCACTTCCCCAGCCACTTCTGATTCAATTTCATTCATCAGCTTCATGGCCTCAATAATGCAGACTGTCTGCCCCACACGAATGCGATCGCCCACATCCACAAAGGGTGGTTCATCGGGAGCGGGAGCGCGGTAGAAGGTGCCCACCATAGGGGAGAGAATTTCAGTCCAGCGGCGATCGTTGCTGGGAGGAAAAGCGGCAGAAACAGATGGACTGCCTCCCTCCGGAGGTTTGGCTTCGACGTAAGTGGGAGGAGCAACCGGAACTGCCGCTGGCAATGTTCCAGGTAATCCCGCTTCAGCCCCTGCAATTCGATGTAATCCAGATGTTAAAAGCTGCTCATCAGCCCGTAAGCCCCGTCGGACTGTTAGCTCAAAATCATCACTTTTTAGGGTTAACTCCGCAATATCCATCTGATTGATGGCCGTCAATAATTCGCGGAGTTCATTTAAATTCAACGACACAACTATCGCAAACCTCTTACTCAGGAGTTAAGAATCAGGAGGAGCCAGGGATGTATGGAAATCAGGATTCCCGACCGAGATAAGCATCCGTTCGGGTATCAATTTTGATCTTTTCCCCGATCGAAATAAATAATGGCACCATCACCTGAGCACCCGTCTCCACGATCGCTGGCTTCGTTCCTCCAGTGGCCGTATCTCCTTTCACACCGGGATCCGTTTGGGTCACTTCCAGTACAACGGAGTTCGGCAACTCGACTTCCATCACCTGGTCATTCCAGCGCACCACGTTCGCTTCCATACCTTCTTTCAGGTACTTAACGCGATCGCCAATCTGACTAGCATTCAAGCGGGTTTCTTCATACGTCTCCATATCCATGAACACGAAGTCATCCCCATCTTTATAGGTATGTTGCATCGTACTCTTTTCTAGATTGGCTTGAGGAACCGTTTCCCCTGCTCGGAACGTGCGCTCCACCACATTACCCGTTTGCACGTTCTTCAACTTGGTGCGGACAAACGCGGCCCCTTTTCCAGGCTTAACGTGTAAAAATTCCACAACTCGCCAGACTCCCCCGTCTAGCTCAATGCTTACGCCTGGTCGAAAATCGTTACTAGAAATCATTAGTCTTGAGTATTAAAGAAAATGATTGGCACCTCATTTTACCGCTCGGATGGACGCATCGGTCAGTTGAACTAGCTATTTACTTGGGGGTTGTTGAATTGAAGCCGGAGTTAGCAACTGCAAGTTTTGAATTGAATTCGGTTGCGGCTTTGCTTCTACAAATCGCCCGTTGCTCCAGTTGCCTACCATACGAGTACCATTGGTCAGGGTATACACTCCCCTACCTATTTGCCGGCCAGCTCGAAATTCTCCCTCATAGCGTACTCCAGAAGGAAATAAGCAAACGGCAGTTCCATTCAGCCAGTCATCCTGAAATGTGCCCTCGCAACGAATGCCATTCGCTAAAGTCAATACCCCTCTGCCCTGCTTCTGGTTGTTCTGAAACATCCCGTCATATCGATTTCCAGTGGGATAAATGCAGGTACCAGGGCCATTTAATGCATCGTCCTGGAATGTTCCCTGACAACGGGTGCCATTTTTATAGATAAACACTCCCCGACCTGCTCGTTTGCCGTTGCGAAACTCTCCCTCGTAACGGTTGCCGCTGGGAAAGACACACGTTCCTTTGCCTTCTAAAAAATCATTTTTGAATTGCCCTTCACAGCGGGCACCATTGGCAAACGTAAATACTCCTTTGCCTTGCCGCCTACTGCCGTAAAGTTCACCTTCATAACGGTTGCCACTGGGGAATTCACAGTTTGCTTTGCCATAAATCAAGCCATCCCGGTTCTTTCCCTCACAGTAGTTACTGGCCAGAATCAAGGGTGACTCCGCATGAGCCGGAAATACTGTGCTAGTTCCAACCAGGGCGGGCATACTGATGACGGACAGCAAAACTGTTCTTAAAAACCATTGTTTGAACGGTTGGTTCATTCCCTGATCTAGGTATTCATGAATTGGATATGACCGTTTACGCATGAATCCGTAGCCTTTCGGTGACATGTGAGATAGGATAGAGGGTTGAGAAACCTTATCCTCACCCCTTGGATAGAAATAAATCAGGCAGGAGTACTCGCAAAATGACCGCTTAGATTTACAATTTGTTTCGGTTCTTAACGTTGTACATTACCTGACAAAATCTCCGTCAGGATCAGTCATTTGTCAAGCATTTGATTCGTGATTAAGACCCAGAAACCTTGTATTCAAGCCTCTTTGAAAATTGTTTAGCCAGTTTTTCCCTAACAGCTATTGATGGGTGCTTCGCCAACTGAAACCAAGTCCAGCCAGGAAAATAGCATTTTCTGGTTAGATAAAAAACATTCTGGATTTGGTCGATATTTATTTACTGAAAAGGATTACTGAAATAGCCCAAGCTCTCTAAAGGATTCATTCAGGTTCGCTCATGTTGTCGATTCTTCCATTAATCACACTCGCACAAGCTGTTCCAACCTCCGCTCAATTGCCTTATCCGGCCCCCAGAGTTGTTCCTCAAACAGTGACGCTGCCCCGGGAATCCTTACCTTCTCAAGAAATTCTCCAGATCCAGGAAGTGTTTCAACCTCAGGAAATTCGGCCGCTTCCTGGAAAACTAGATACGGTTCCGGTACTGAACAGCAATAGCCCGGAAGTTGTGCAAACAGAAGGCATCTTGTTATCTACCTTTCCCCCCACCGGGAAAGCATTACCATCGGCTCATTTGAATTTTCCATTTCAGGGGCGATTTGATGTCTTCGCTCACCATATTGCCAGGGTCGGTATCGGGCCTCTGCGAACTCTGTTTCATGGCATTCTCCTGAACAACCCTACCTCTCAACCCATCAAAGTAGAGGTGTTGCAGGGAGCTACTTATTTGACCCGCCCCGATGCCTCCTTTGTTTCTTTACCGTCTTATGTGGACGACCCTTTAGGAACAGTTTATGCAGGGCCAGGAAGTCGAGTGATGAATGATCTATTACGAGGTCGTCGTCAGGGAGCCTTGCCTCGTGAAATTATTATTCAACCAGGGCAAAATGAGATGCTCCTGAATCTCCCAATTCCGGTGGGAGGAATTCCCGGTTCCAATGGTCGCACGACGCTGGTTCGTTTACGCAGTAGTGGGCCAGTGTATGCAGCCAGTCTGGCAATGTATGCTCCAACTGGGCCAGAGGGACGAGAACGGGCACCCACCACTGAAGAGTGGCAAACACTTTTGGTGCGGGGAGGGCTGGCTGGGCCGCGTGGTATTCCACCCACCCCTCCAAATGCCAATGTGGAGAGGGTGTTTTACGGGCGCGTGGCTGGAGTTGCCGTTGGTTCGCAGTGGCAGGCGAAGTTAACTGATAGTCCCAAGGCTGACCAGTTGACCATTCCCAAAAAGGGACGGGCCTTTTCCTACGGGTTAAGTACGCTCTATCGCGGGACTCTGGGAACGGGTCAGATTCAGAGTGCCAAGCTGCTGACCCGGTATCCCGATACAGCTTATCAAGCTCATGGGAATTATGGCGTGGAGTATAACCTGACACTGCCGCTTCACAATCCCACCAAACAGTTGCAGACGGTAGCTTTGACGATTCAAACCCCGCTCAAGGATGACAAGAATAAAGGGGGATTGTTATTCTTCAATCCACCGGAAAATCGGGTATTTTTCCGAGGGCCAGTCCGGATTCGGTATACGGATGATCAGGGAAAAGTTCAAACCCGCTACGTGCATGTGACGCAGCAGCGCGGTCAGGAGGGGGATCCTTTGATTGTGCTGAATATGCGGGGAGGCGATCGCCGGACAGTACAGGTTGACTTCCTGTATCCACCCGATTCCACACCACCGCAAGTACTCACGGTGAAGACAATCGAAGACATCAAGGATGCCAGTGCGAAGTAATCAATCATTGAGAGGCTCGTTATGGCTCAGGATTCCCTCAGTCAGGTGGCTTTTTCTCCCTGGCTCTACTGGTCATTGTTGCCAGTCCACCGCCTGTTCCTGAGCCTTTACTTCAGCCAGATTAGGATTCAGGGATTGGAGTATCTGCCAGTGAATGGGCCAGTTGTCCTGGCACCCAAACATTACAGCCGCTGGGATCCGATGGTGCTGGCGCTCTTGAGTGTGGCCCCCCTCTGGTTTATGACCAATGCGAACCAATTCTCTGGTATACAGGGATGGTTTATCCGGCAGTTAGGAGCCTTTCCAGTCGATTTAGCCCGTCCCCAGGTATCCAGTTTCAAATACGCGATCGGCTTGCTGAAAGATCAAAAAAAGCTGGTTTTATTTCCAGAGGGAGGAATTGTTCGCGATCGGCCCGTCCGTCCCTTGAAGCCGGGGTTCTCCCGGTTGGTGCTGCAGGCAGAAAGTGCTTTAGGGGGAGTGGGAATTCCAGTGGTACCGATCGCACTAAATTACCGTCCCGATCCGGTTTTCAGAGCCACGGTAACGATTCATATTGCTCCACCGCTGTATTCAGCCAACTACCGACAGAACAGCGAAAAGCAAACAGCCCAGGAATTTACCCAGGCTCTGCAGGCAGCTTTGGAGCGGGGAATGGAGGAGTTGAGCGTGAAGAGTTGAAAGTTGAGCGTGAAGCAGAAAGTGGGGAGTTGAGTAGGCTACGGAATGTTACGTCCGAGATAGAAACGATCGAGTCTATGAGGGTTGTTTGCTAGATTGGGTGCATATTCGCAAACATCATGGCTAACACTGATTCCCGCGTTTTATTTCCACCTTTGTTGCTGGCGACGGATGGTTCTCCCAGTGCACGTCTAGCGCAGAAAATGGTTCGTCCTCTAGTTCAGTGGTTTCAGGCTGAGGAGCAAGGAAAGCTACCTGAACCTGAGCTGAAACCTGAAGAGGACTCTGGAGGAGAAGCCCCGTCGCCAACATCGCGAGTTGTATCGATATTGCTGATGGTACTAACGGTACAATCGAAGGTTGCCAAACGGATGCAGCGATCGGGCAAGAAAGCAGTTTCTAACTCGACCCCGGTTAAGGACGAAACAGAAACAGTTCCTGCAACCAAGGTTTCTGAGGA
>JBBIQC010000240.1:0-7112 GCA_037442585.1 Oscillatoriales cyanobacterium bin_317 | reverse complement strand
GAACAAATTGCCCATTAATCCCCTTGACTTCGTCGGACTCAGGGCATATTGTTGTTATTCCAGAGAATACGGGTACAAGCATTCGCAGCAGGTTGCAGCAGGACAACCCCAAGCAGGGTCGTGGCCAGTATGCCAGACATCGCTCGGTGAATCACTCTGGAAGTTAGGTTCGTCATACAATTCCTGATTAGTGTCGAATTGCCTTTGCTTTTCCGTCTTTCCTGTACAGTCAGGCATAGTGATAAAGGCTTTTATACTCAGTTTAGGTGATGACTACGCCATAATATCTGCCTTCAAAAAAAATTGAGACAGGACGACGCTACTACAGCAAAGGCGATCTGCGGCCCAATTTAAGTGTGAGCCTGTCTAAAAAGGATTGTGTTGCCGAGGTAGGAGATTCTGTCTGCATGATGGCTCGGACAACGGCAACCCGTTCCGCTCCGGCGGCCAGCACTTCAGGGAGGCTGGTCAGGTCAATACCGCCGATCGCAAACCAGGGAATCGTCGCGTGATCCACGGCGTATCGAACATAGTCCAGACCTGCCGCAGCCCGTCCTGCTTTTGTTGGAGTCTCATAGACTGGCCCCACACCGATATAATCAGCCCCCTCTTGAATCGCTCGCTGCATCTCCTCCGGGTTCTTGGTGGAGCGGCCAATGATCCGCTGGCTGCCCAACAACTGTCTTGCTAAAGAAAGGGGAATGTCTTGCTGGCCCAGATGCACCCCATCCGCATTCACGGCTAAGGCCAGATCGACGCGATCGTTGACAATAAACAGTGCTTGATACTGATGGCACAGGTTACACAACTTGGCGGCCCGTTCCAGGCGTACCAGATCCTCCGACTCCTTATCCCGGTATTGCACCAGAGTTAGGCCACCCTGCAAAGCAGCTTCCACAGTGGCGAATAAATTGTCTGAGGGAGAAGTCACTAAATACAGTCGAGCATCCTTCAGCTTCTGATGCCGCTCATACACCATTAACGTACTTTCCAGGGTGTAAATTCGATAGCGCATCTGTTTGCAGGCCGCGCCCATCTCCGGGTGATATACCTTGCCGTATTCTTCCAGCACCCTTAGAGCTTCCTGAACGCGACAGAGATTGGCCTGAAGTACCTGCTGAACACCTGATCGCGTGGCTTCATTCGGATGGGTCAAATCCGTACCCACATCATCGGGCGTGTCTCTGGCGGCTCGTAATTCTGAGGTGTGCCAGTGGGCTATCTCCTGTCGTAGGGCTTTACACGCTTCCACCAGGGTTGCATCGTCCAGAGCAAAACGGCACCATTCTTCAATCACCCGCAAGCCTTCACGGGCGCGATCTAAATTGGCATCCAGAATGCGATACAGCACGGGTTGAACAAATCGATGACTTGGGCGATCGGGCATTTCAACAACCTCATCCACAGGAAAAATTAGTGCTTCAACTTCTGCTAAATGGAGTACAACGGAATCGCTCCTGGACGTGCTTTCCATGAAAATTCCAGCAACGTTTCTGCGAACGAGAAAAACATTGAGTTTAAGGGCAGCACCAATGTGTCAACTGATCCAGCACCGGATTCAACCTGCTTGCAATAATCCCTTATCCCAATTATCGGTTTGGCTCAGGATCGGACTGATCACTAGCATTGCTGTCAGTTGTAGTAGCTCTGGAGCTATCGCCCAAATCATCCTACCGTCTCAAGTACCGTTGCGGCTGGTTCAGTCTACCGAAAATGCAACAGCTTATCCTGTGTTGTATGTCAATCCGGTGACTGGCAATGACAGTACTGGAGACGGCAGCGATCGTGCTCCCTTCAAAACGATTACCCAAGCCCTCCAGGTTGCCCAACCCAACAGTATGATTCAGCTCGCACCGGGCACTTACAGCGTGGAAACCGGAGAAGTGTTTCCGATTACGCTACGGCCTCGGATTACGATTCAGGGAAATCCTGAAAATCGGGGACAGGATGTGGTGATTCAGGGAGGAGGCTGGTTCTCTGGCCCCACTTCCGCCCGTCGTAGTATCACTATTTTGGGAGGCGCAAATTACTCTACTCTGTCTGGGGTCACGATTACTAATCCCACAGGGTATGGTATCCAGGTTGAATTTAGCAACCCAACCCTGACCAGCAACACCTTGCAGGGCAGTAAAGAGGGTGGCATTGTGGTGACGGGAAATAGCGCCCCTGTAATTCGTAATAATTTCTTCTATCAGAACGATGATGTTGGAATTCGGGTTCAGAATACAGCCCGACCCTCTGTACAGGACAACATCTTTGAACAAACGGGCACTGCAATTCTAGTGCGCGATCGTGCCATCCCTGAAATCATCGGCAATCGGATTACTCGCAACAAAATGGCCATTGTCCTGCAGGGTCAGGCTCGACCAACACTGGGGAACAACTCCATTGAAAATAACGAGCAGAATGAGTTGATAACCCCTACTTCTACTGTAATGCCGTCCTCAACTACGGCAACTTCCACCATTCCCTTTGGAACTCAGCTACCCAGAGCAACGGCTACACAAGCCCCTCCAGTAACTAAAGCTGAAACTCCTATACAGCCGCCATCCGTTACTCGCACTGAACCCCCAACTCCTGCACCTGCTCAACCATCCCGATCAGCCAACACACCTGTGCCTGCTAAAACGGCGATCGTCCCTGCCAACAGCATTACAGCCGCCTCCTTCCCGGTTCCAGGAAACGCAGGACACCCCACAGTTTCTAATTCAGTACCGCGCTCCATGCAAGTGGTACGTCTCAATAGCTTCTCCCAACCAGCCGCTGCTGAGGCTCCTATACCGTCCAGTTCAGGAGAAATTCCAGAAACCACGGTAGTCGTTAAGCAGGCTAAGTCGCGATCGCCCGTTCCTGCTCCTTTACCAACGGCGGCGACAGCTTCAACCTTGCCAACCCAGGCGGTGACCTCTCGTCGCTCTATCCGAATTCCCGTTCCAGCCACGGCAACCGGATCTGAATCTACTTTCCCAACAGGAAGCCCGCTTGCCAATCATTCAAAGCAAGCAACGGCGATTCCGATTCCAGTTCCCCCGCCAGAAAGCGGCACTGTCACGCCTGCCCCCGTCAGGATGGTAAATCCCATCCCAACCACGCCCACGCCCCGTCCGCCCGCGCAAGCAGTCAGCATCCTACCAGTTCCCAGTCCTGATATTCCTTTGGGAAATATTAGTGGAATGCCAAAGGTTTACACGACAGGCACTGCTGCTTCCGTCTCAACTAAATCCTTAGCCGCCGCACCCGCAACCTCTACCGGTGCCATCGTGCGTTATCGGGTTGTGGTTGCAGCAACCGATGATACGCAACAGACTCAGGTGCGATCGCTTGTGCCGGAAGCTTTTCCGATTTCTTACCAGGGAAAATCCATGATGCAGGCTGGAGCATTTAGCGATCGCTCCAAGGCGGATCAACTTGCCAATACCCTGATGAGCCAGGGATTGACAGCGAGTGTTGAAGAGATGAACTAAAGTCTGTCAGCCAAGAACCCCGAAATCTAAAAGGTTTCGGGGTTCTGAGATACTTAGAGTTTAACTTCGATGTCTACCCCAGCCGGAAGGTCAAGTTTCATCAGAGCATCGATCGTCTTGGAAGAGGGCTGGTAAATGTCGATGATGCGGTGATGGGTACGGGTTTCAAAGTGCTCCCGTGAGTCTTTATCGACGTGGGGAGAACGCAGAACGCAATAGATCCGGCGTTTGGTGGGTAGGGGAATGGGGCCGATCGCAGTGGCGTTCGTGCGGTTTGCCGTGTCTACAATCTTTTCGCATGAGGTATCTAAAAGCCGACGATCGAACGCTTTCAGGCGAATACGAATCTTTTGCTGTTGAATAGTTGCCATCAATGTTCACCAAATGAATTGTCAAGGTTCTGAATATGAGAATTGATTGTAGCGAGGGAGTTACAAGCACTTGAGCAAGGCTGTCTCACTGGCTAAAGTCAATACTCAAGACATGTCACGAATTTAATCCAGAGATACCTGTAGGAGAGGCGTAGAGACGTTCCAGGGGAACGTCTCTACAAAATCGGTGGGTTACTTGAGGATCTTGGATACTACACCTGCACCCACAGTCCGACCGCCTTCACGGATAGCAAAGCGCATCCCCTGCTCGATCGCGATCGGGTTGATCAGTTCCACAGTCATCTTGATGCGGTCACCGGGCATCACCATTTCAGCTTCGCCACCTTCATCAGTGGTGAAGTCGCTGATGGTGCCAGTTACATCGGTGGTTCGGACATAGAACTGGGGCTTGTAACCAGGGAAGAAGGGAGTGTGACGACCACCTTCTTCTTTCTTGAGAATGTAGACTTCAGATTCAAACTTGGTATGAGGGGTAATGGAACCGGGCTTTGCCAGCACCATGCCACGCTCAATATCAGTCTTCTGAATCCCCCGGAGCAGGATCCCAGCGTTATCGCCAGCCATCCCTTCTTCCAGGCTCTTCTTGAACATTTCAATCCCGGTTACAACGGTCTTGCGGGTAGGACGAATGCCGACGATTTCAATTTCATCCTGAATTTTCACCTTACCCCGTTCGATCCGGCCTGTAGCCACGGTTCCCCGACCTGTAATGGAGAACACGTCTTCAACCGCCATCAGGAAGGGCTTGTCAACTTCCCGCTCAGGAGTGGGGATGTATTCATCCACAGAATCCATCAGTTCGTAGATCTTGTCTACCCACTCATTCTCTCCCCGTTGGGTTTTGGGGTTAGAGGTCATCGTTTCCAGAGCTTGCAGCGCAGAACCAGCAGTGATGGGAATTTCATCCCCAGGGAAGTCGTAAGAACTGAGCAGTTCGCGGACTTCGAGTTCAACCAGTTCCAGCAGTTCTTCATCATCCACCATGTCCTTCTTGTTCAGGAACACGACCAGACGAGGGACACCGACCTGACGCGCCAACAGAATGTGTTCCCGAGTTTGAGGCATGGGGCCATCGGCTGCGGAAACCACGAGAATGGCTCCATCCATTTGAGCAGCCCCCGTGATCATGTTCTTCACATAGTCTGCGTGTCCGGGGCAGTCCACGTGAGCATAGTGGCGCTCTGCAGTTTCGTACTCCACGTGAGCGGTGTTGATCGTGATTCCCCGTGCTTTTTCTTCAGGTGCAGCGTCAATTTCGTCATACTTCTTCGCTTGCGCCTGACCATTGGCGGCCAGAGTCATGGTGATTGCTGCTGTCAGCGTGGTTTTGCCGTGGTCAACGTGACCGATCGTGCCGATGTTGACGTGGGGTTTTGTCCGTTCAAACTTTGCGCGTGCCATTGATTATGCGTTCCTTTTCCTGATTATGCGTTCCCTTTGCTCTTTGCGATGATCGTCTCAGCTTCATTCCGGGGGACTTCATCGTAGTTGCTGAATTCCATCGTGAAGACACCCCGTCCCTGAGTCTTAGTTCGGATATCAGTAGCATATCCAAACATATTCGCCAATGGAACCTTTGCGGCTACTTTGGCAATTCCGTTGACGTTGTCCTGGCCTTCAATCTGCCCTCTGCGGGAGTTGAGGTCACCAATGACGTTACCAACAAAATCGTCAGGGACTTCCACTTCAACTTTCATCATGGGTTCCAGTAACACGGGCGCAGCCTTCATCACGGCTTCTTTAATTGCCATAGAACCAGCAATTTTGAAAGCCATTTCAGAAGAGTCCACATCGTGATAAGACCCATCCACGAGGGTTGCTTTGAGGTCGATCACTGGATAACCCGCCAGGATTCCAGACTCACAAGCCTCTCGCATCCCCTGTTCCGCTGGGGCAATGTATTCCTTTGGAACCACGCCACCAACAATTTTCGAGACAAACTCAAATCCGCTACCGGGTTCCCCAGGTTCCAGTTCGATGACCACATGACCGTACTGCCCCTTGCCACCGCTCTGACGCACAAATTTGCCTTCAGCGCGAACGGGCTTGCGAACCGTTTCACGATAAGCGACCTGAGGTGCGCCAACATTGGCTTCAACCTTAAATTCCCGGCGCATGCGATCGACCAGAATATCCAGGTGCAGCTCACCCATCCCTGAAATCACTGTCTGATTGGTTTCTTGATCCACACTGACACGGAAGGTTGGATCTTCTTCAGACAACGATTGCAGAGCCTTGGATAGCTTTTCCATATCCTGCTTGGTCTTGGGTTCGACCGCCACAGAAATCACGGGTTCGGGAATGAATAGGGATTCCAGAATGACTGGAGAACTGTCATCGCAGAGAGTATCTCCGGTAAAGGTATCTTTCAGACCGAGAGCCGCTCCCAGGTCTCCTGCCCGCAGTTCATCCACTTCAATGCGATCGTCTGCCTTCAAGACAATCAAGCGAGAGATCCGCTCTTTCTTGTTCTTGGCGGAGTTAAGCACATAACTGCCCTTCTGCAGCACACCGGAGTACACCCGAACGAAGGTCAACCGACCGTAAGGGTCAGCCATGATCTTGAAGGCCAGAGCCGACAGGGGTTGATTGTCATCTGCGGTGCGCTCAACCGTTTCACCGTTGGGAGTCGTCCCTTGGATGGGAGGAACATCGATCGGCGCGGGAAGATAGTCAATCACCGCATCCAGCAGCAATTGCACCCCTTTATTCTTGAAGGCAGACCCGCAGAGCATCGGAACGATCGTACCTTCCAGCGTTCCTTTCCGCAGAGCAGTCTTGATTTCCGCTTCGGTTAACTCTTCACCCTCAAGGTATTTCTCAGTCAACTCATCATCGGTTTCAGCGACTGACTCAACCAGCTTCAGCCGATACTCCTCAGCCAGATCTTTGACGGCATCCGGGATGGGAGCTTCTTTAATGTCAGTCCCCAGGTCATTGGTATACAGATAGGCCCGCATCCGCACCAGATCGACAATTCCCTCCAAGTTATCTTCGCTACCAATCGGAAGCTGAATGGGAACTGCGTTGGTACGCATACGATCGCGCACCTGCTCATACACTTTGAAAAAGTTCGCACCGGTTCGATCCATCTTGTTGACGAATACAATCCGGGGAACTTTATAGCGATCGGCTTGTCGCCACACCGTTTCAGTCTGGGGTTGAACGCCACCGACGGAACAAAGCACCGTGATCACTCCATCCAGTACCCGCATGGAACGTTCTACTTCGATCGTGAAGTCTACGTGTCCAGGGG
>JBBIQC010000239.1:0-7112 GCA_037442585.1 Oscillatoriales cyanobacterium bin_317 | reverse complement strand
TAACTCAAGCCCAGCGGCAAAGTATCGGCAACTACCAGGTTATTCAATGTAGTATTGCCCGAATTTTTCACCAAAAGGCGATAAATGACTGTATCTCCCGGCTCTGCAGCACTACGATCGCCCACTTTGACGATCTCCAGTCGTGCAGCGACCAGAGGCACCGTTGTGGTATTCGATTGCACCGTCTGGAAAGATCCATTCGGTGTGCTTCTCAGGTTAGCGGTGGCAGTATTGGGGATTATTGTTTGGGCATAAACCGCTGGCCCATGGCAACTCAAGCCGCCTGCCATCAACATGAACACACATGTTCGCAAGCGCCTGACCCCCAACGACAGTGTTGGAGAACTCATCCAAAGCTCAAACCTTATTCAAATGTCTACAGGACGGAAACGAGGTGGAGACGAGACCAGCTTGAGTTTTGGCTAACCAGTTTAAACCAATTAATGTTAAACCGTTAACACGGACAAATCTGATTGCTAAACCCTATGGCAGGGAATTAATTTAGATCGATTTAGCGTGAGGTAGATGCAACAGGGAGCAGCCTTTCTATATAACTGAGTTGTCAGATAGAACGGCAGTTTGTGAGGAAATAGGATTACCATCTTACCAGAAGATAAGATTGGCGATTCTAAGCCAGAGTGAGAATCCATGCAAGAGGGTTCTCACCAGTTAGAAAGTACAGCCTCCGTTACACCAGAGTCAAGCATTTTTACGGAAAAAGTAAATGCCGTTAAGCCGTATTAAGTAGAAATCTAAGCCTTATGGCGTAGAAATAGCCATTTTTAAGCTCTGACAAAATTCTCCCAGATCCGGCAAGCTTTTTTCTGGAGATTGCTCTGCGAGCCGTTTTACAAAAGCACTACCGACAATCACCGCATCTGCACCCCAGTCTGCAACCTGACGAGCCTGCTCTGGCTGAGAAATACCAAATCCTACTCCTACAGGTTTATCCGTGACAGTACGGAGTTCCAGTAATCGATCTTTGACTCGCGTTTCTAGCTGGGATCTCATCCCCGTGACCCCAGTTGTACTGACGAGGTAGATAAATCCTTGAGACCTGGCTGCGATCGCGCCCATTCGCTCCTTGGGGGTGGTGGGTGCAACCAGCAAAATCACTTCGATGCCATGCTGTTGGGCAGGTTGCAACAAAACCTCTGACTCTTCCAGAGGCAAATCGGGTACAACCAGGCCTTTCACACCAGCCGCTGCCACATCCTGCAGGAAGGACTCAACCCCCCAGTTGAGAATCGGGTTGTAGTAAGTGAATAGAACGATGGGCGCTCGAATGGATGGGCTAACCCGCCGCACGACATCCAAAACTTGCTCTAACCGTACCCCTTGCTTAAGGGCACGGGTTGCTGCCGCTTGAATAATGGGGCCATCTGCGAGGGGGTCAGAATAGGGAACCCCCAACTCGATCAGATCAGCCCCGTTGTCATCCAGGATTTTCAGTGCGGCTTCGGTGGTTGCCAGGTCTGGATCACCAGCGGTAATAAAGGGAATCAGGGCACAACGAGCACGGCTACGCAGTTGTTCAAAGCGTTGGGAAACAGAGGTCATTGGGCGTAACAGCTAGAGGACTAGGAGTTCAGTGAATTGTTAGAAGCAGATTTTTCCTGCTCGATTTCAGCTTGTAGTTGCGCCAGTTCATCAGGAGTGAGTTCATCTAAACGCTTCTGCAAGACAGCATCATCATACTCCCTGCGTTGCTGATGGTAGGTCAGGTTCCCTGACACAGCCCGCAGCACATAGGTAGCCAGCCAACCGATCAATCCGGCAACCAGCAATGCCTGAGTCCAAATTCCTGCATTGGTCGGGTCGGCTCCCATCAGACGAAAGACTACAAACACTAAGCCACCCGCTGCCAATAGCCCAATACCTATGCCAATGACATCAACCCGCCGCATTGGCTCCCTCAATCGAACGACGCTTGGGCCGGAAATTCAGGAAGGGAGCCAGCAGTAACAGGCCAGGGAAGAAGAAAAATACGAGAAAATACATAAACCCACGCTCGAAGGAGCTTGCAACGTACCAGCGAGCCTGCAGGTAGAAGTACACGATCGCCGGGATAACCACCAGAAAGGCTCCCGCCAGGACTAGATACAAGAGTGCAATGACCATCTTTAGGGTAAAAACAGTAACTCAGGTGTGCAAGCCCGTTACCGGGTAATGGGAATTATTCTATCGTTTGCCTGTCCCGATCTTGTTTTTTAACGATAGCGATTACCCATTTGAACTATAAAGTTGTACAAATCACTCAATTAATGATGGAATAGTACGAGTGGCTGATTAAATATTAAGAGAGGTTGCTGAAACAGCCCATCTCCTTGGGGGCATGGCGGAATGGTAGACGCTACGGACTTAAAATCCGTTGACCGCAAGGTCGTGAGGGTTCAAGTCCCTCTGCCCCCATCTCTACTACTCTGATGCTGTCGTCTTGATGTCGCTACTGCACATTTTCTCCATTGACTGGTAATGGATTCTAAGTTTAGAGTCTATCTAAAGGATGAATAATGCCCTCCCTCTATCCTGAAGACTAATCAGGAGCCTGCGAGGTCTTGTTACAATAGCTGCACTCAGTTCGCCTTGATGACGGAGATCACCTAAGGCTGGGGTTAAGTATCACAGCCTCCACTCTTGCTCCATCACTGCCACCATAGGGAAATATCTCATGATTAGCATAAGGGATCTGTTGCATGGACTAAAGGAATAAGAACAGCAGCAATGCCCTTCTGTGGCAGAAGTTATGATGCGTCACTAAAAACGAAATTACTTCTACTTCGCCGTTGGGGTAGTCGTCTTTAAAGACACAAGAGCAAAACCTTTACGCATTCTGAGTCGTCATGATGATTGGGGAGCCGGTACAAAATTTTCAGCAGAATGATCAGCCCTACAGATTTCATCGATCGGGGCGCAACATTCAACAAGCACAAGACTGTATTTACGAATTCTTACTTAGTATTGTTAAAAAATGGCCACCGGAAGAGGTTTTATTAGAGTTTAAACGCCTATTTATCTTCCATACAGATTCTGTTAGTACGGGTGCTTTACATGCGATCTACGAAATTGTTTTCTCCAACAATCAGGAAGAATTCAGGCATACGTTAAAGCGATGTTGCTATATCCTGGTCAACAACTGGGATGCCAGCAGAAACTATAAGCCAATTCAAGAACTCATTCAAGTCTTTTCTGACCCCTTATTTAATCGGTACACGGCTTCTCCCACACTGAAGCGATTAAGAACCTGGATTATTGACTTTGTTAACAGTAAAGACTTTGAAGAACTCAAGTTATTTGCCTCTCGATATGAAGATCAGGCTCGTGGGCCGTGGGTGTCTCGCTATACATCCTATTTATTGGTTCCCCAATACATCAACCTGAAAAATCCGATCGAACAACGGGAAGCCGCCAGAGCACTTTCTAAACAGTTGAAAGACCGCTTTAAGTTTGATCTCGCGATGTATATTGCGCGATCGCAAACTCGCAACCCTGCGGCAGCCTCACTTAAAAATCCTACTGCCTTGGGGGATGAGGCCCTCCGATTGATCAAACTGATTGTGGTGCGACGAGGCCAATTCAGCTATACCAATCTGGCTAATATTTTTGCTAATCAAGTTGAGAGTTTATCTTACCGAGAATTTAAACGTAGCCTCCTCAAATATCTAGCTTTTTCAGTAGAGAACCGACATTTTGCCGATACGTTAACAGTAAAACTGAGTGAGAAGTTGGAGGAATTGTATGTTAGCTATGACAATGAAGTAGTCACCAGTGCTTTAATTCTCAGAACTTGTAATCGTATTATTGATGCCCTCACCACCGAGAATCAGACGGAACCATCTCCTTTATTTGTACAATTGCTGACTCAGGGAAATGCTCTCACGCTGGTCATTGTCTTACTTAAAATTATTCTAATTTGTAAGCACGCCCGGACTCATCTAGAAGCCCGCATGGCTGACTTAATTCAGCATTATCAGGACTACACAGAAAGTGAATGTGCATGGGTAGTGAACTTTTTAGAAGTTTTTAATGTCACCTTTGCCATTTATGCAGAAAACGTGCAGTATAACCTGGTCAAAATGGATCAGCAAGCACCGGAAGAAGCCAAAATTTTCGATCCGGACACTTACCGTATCTTCTCTCAGCTAAAACAAGAAAAACAGTTGGAATTATTTCCAACTGAATTAGTGCCGGATGAACTCATGTCTGAAGCAGATTTACTTGAAGAAGATTCTTAGAGGATGTTTTCAAGGTTCTAATGCCTTTGCCTTATGCCTTGGGTCATTGACTTATTTTGATTTGTCTGCTGATCCAGCCAGCCTAGACCGGCTCCTAAGGTTTCTGAGGCTACACTTACCAGCCGATAGAGTGCGACTACTCCCAGCAGCAAACCAGAGGGAAATTCGCGGCCTAGCAGGGAAATGACTGTAGCCTCAAACACCCCCATGCCTCCTGGGGCACCGGGTACCACTAGCCCCAGTAACCAGGCCAAGCTGAAGGCACTGAAGAGTACTGGCACTTGTGAGGGAGTAAACGAACTCAGAGCCTGAAACGTCAGCAGGAAGCCTCCTCCTCTCAGTAGCAAAAATCCCAATTCTCCTAACAAAGCCATCCATGGGTAGTGATTTAAGGAAACAGGAGTTGCTACAGGTTCTAGGACTGGCGTAGCTTTCTGTTTTGCTTTGGCTAATTTACGAATAAGCAGATTCAGAACTTTGGGATGTAGGGCCAGGAGTATTCCGACCAGTATAAGCCAGTGCAGTAAGAGGCCCAGAAACCCATACTGGGTTGCGATCGCCTGACTACTCAAGACGGCCACCAGTAAGGCCGCCGCCGCCATTAACAGGGGTTCCAACAAAACGCTGACTGTGGCTGTTTCTAGGGATGCACCTGCTTGAGTGGCGGCTTGCACTCGTCCATAGTAGTGCCAGATATTTCCCGGCAAATATTTGGCAATATTGGTTTGTAGGTACGTCTGAATAATCCAATTCCACGGTACTGCCTGCTGGAAGTCTCGGCGCAAGATCCATCCCCAAACCCAGCCTGCCACAATGTGAGCGTATAAGGTCACTCCCAGAGCCATGATTAAACAGGCCCATCCTGTCTCCGTGATGCGAATGGTGGTGACGCTCTCCCAGTTTTGTTTCAGTACTGCAGCCAGAAAGAACAGACAAGCGCCCAGGATAACCCAGCGCAACAATGGTTTCAGACGGGATGCGATCGGCAAAATTTTCATGCCTGGGAATCTTACCTACTGGTTTGCGCCTTAGGGAGTGATGTGTGCTGAGATGACAGGATGTTGAAATAGCTAGGGGTTGAGATGACAGAATGACGGGTATTTTCCACCATCTCACCCACTCGCCTATCTTTTTTACAGGAGTACTGCTTTTAGATCAGCTTGATAGCCCGGAAGCCAAAATACAACCCCATCGCTAATCCAAAAGCGCCCCCTAACAGCACGACGTAGCTCACGACTCCAGACATGCGTATATCTCCATCAGATCTAACAAAACTATACAGAACTATGGCACTCCACAGTGCAGTAGGATGCAAGAAGACAAGGTGATTTTTGGATTTGCGATACACCCCAACCCATGCCATCCATCATTCCCGTTCAGCTTCCTCAAAATTCCTACAACATCACGATCGCTCCAGGTGGGCTGGATCGGTTAGGAGCAGAAATGCAGTCCCTCAAGCTGGGCCAAAAGGTATTGCTCGTTTCCAATCCTGTCATTTTCCGGCACTATGGAGAGCGGGCGATCGCGGCTCTGGAAACAGCCGGATTTGCCGTACAATCATGCATTCTGCCGGCTGGGGAACGGTATAAAACGCCTGCGACGCTCCAGAAAATTTATGATGCAGCCCTGGATTTTCGGATTGAACGCTCCTCGACCTTTGTGGCATTAGGAGGTGGGGTGATTGGAGATATGACGGGATTTGCGGCGGCGACCTGGCTACGGGGTGTGAATGTGGTGCAGGTGCCTACCTCCCTGTTAGCCATGGTAGATGCGGCGATCGGCGGCAAAACGGGGGTGAACCATCCCAGAGGTAAGAATTTAATTGGAGCTTTCCATCAGCCACGCTTAGTCCTGATTGATTCTCAGGTATTAAAGACACTGCCAGCACGGGAGTTTCGGGCCGCGATCGCAGAGGTGATTAAGTACGGTGTGATTTGGGATGCGGAATTATTTACCCAATTGGAAAGTGTGTCCCGTCTCGATCGCCTATCTGCACTCCCAGAAGATTTGCTGCAGGAAATTCTGGTGCGCTCCTGTCAGGCTAAAGCTCATGTGGTCAGCAAGGATGAAAAAGAAGCCGGACTGCGGGCCATTTTAAATTACGGTCATACGATTGGTCATGCTGTGGAAAGCCTGACTGGCTATCGCCTGGTGAATCATGGAGAAGCGGTAGCGATCGGCATGGTGGCCGCAGGACAATTGGCCACAGACTTGAATTTCTGGCCGCAGACATCGGCAGACCGTCAACTGGCGCTGCTTCAGAAGGCGGGACTACCGACTCAAATTCCGGCCTCTCTCAATGTGGAGGACATTATTGATGCGCTCCAAACCGACAAAAAAGTGAGTGCTGGACAGGTGCGATTTGTTCTGCCGACTCAGTTGGGAGCGGCAACAGTGACGGATCAGGTGCCAGCAGAGGCAATTCGGCAGGTGCTGAAGCAGAGGCAGTCGTGAGAGGGCGGCAATGTCGTAGCTACCCTCGCTGGCCTCTACTCCTCAACCCGATAGCCCAACTCGGCTAACTGAGTCCGGGACTGCCGCCATTTGGGTTGTACCTTCACGAACAACTCCAGGTAAACCTTGCCAGCAATCAACTTCTGGATCTGTTGCCGAGCCGCAGAGCCGATCGCCTTCAGCATGGTGCCCCCTTTACCAATCAGAATGCCTTTTTGCGAGGGACGCTCGACGTAAATAGTAGCCAGAATTCGGGTAATGGTGGGTTGTTCTTCGACAAGGTCGATCGCGATCGCCGTGGAATGGGGCACTTCCTCGCGGGTCAATAGTAGAATCTGCTCCCGAATCAACTCACCCATAATGAACCGCTCCGGTTGATCTGTGACTAAATCCGGTGGGTAGTAATAGGGGCCAGGTTCCAGG
>JBBIQC010000238.1:0-7123 GCA_037442585.1 Oscillatoriales cyanobacterium bin_317 | reverse complement strand
TTGCTCATGATATCTCCCGTCTCTTTTCCTTTTTTCAATGAACTAGCCCTGCCTTAAAAAGGGGGCTTTGAAACTGTCTGCCTCTAAACTACCCAAAATGGTTGCTCATCATACAGAGGGCATAGAGTTTGAAACCATATTTTTCCTGGCAGCGCTTAATCGCATAGAGCAAAACTTCTCGACACTCCAGGCGTGTCAGGCGAAACTCTCGATTGTTACAGCGCACAGTAACGTGGTAGCAAAATTCTGGTTTGAGATTACGGCTAGGGCGAGGCATCGGTTTGTCTTCCAGTAAGATCGCTTTGTTGAAACTGGGTCAACAACCAGGCTCCCACCTGAGATTGATCCGTTTCTCGACTGCGGCGGAGAGCTTCTTCTAACACAGCAATGGTCAATCCCGGTAATACTTGTGATACTTGAATCCGTTTACTTCCCTGCTCTGCAATCGTATAGGCGAGAATTTGGGCATTTTGCACATCGAGCACCCAATATTCAGCTACACCTAACTCTTCATACAGTGCCCGTTTTGTGCCTATGTCATCCAGTAAGGTTGTGGCGGCAACTTCAATCACCAGATCAGGAGCGGGAAACCGATTTAAATCAATCACAGAGGTTCCGCGTGGAATGAGTTGAGCGCGATCGCCGATGTAATAGGATACGTCCGGTTGACACTCACTTACACCCACCTTGCGATAGCTACAGTTCGGCAAAATTTTCAGGGGAATCGCTCTGGCAATCCCAAAAAGATTGACTCCTAGAGAAATTGTGCCGTCATCTTCTGCATGATCATGTCCAACCGGTAACATCTCAACTCTCATGTGGCCCTGGTAATAGTAACCCTTTGCAGTTTCGTAAGCAGGGTTGTTGATCGTGCGAATATACTCCTCCCAGGAGGCCGCAACCCAGGTATCAGTTTGTGATTGAGTTTGTACATCATTCATCACTTAGCCTTCCCGCCCAAACGAGAACTTTGGTTGTCTGACAAAGATCACGCAGGCATCTGCAATTTCATCCAGACCGTGATCAACCACTGAATGAGCCTGATCATCCAGTATGGTAGAGACATTCCGCCGAAACGTCTCTACTGAGCCGCCTGTAGTGCTGGATGAATGCGACTGTGCTTTAGAGCGGATTGCTCAGATTCTGGGATGTCCTGTGGAGGTATCAGTTCTCTTTGACGCTCCCACCTCGTCAGATCATTGGTATCTAGATCGATAAAGGTAGTTTGGGCAAATTGAAATACTGGTTGAGGAGGGGGAACGATCGGAAGCAGAACAGTGGGTGGTGGGGTAAAGTCGGGAGGGGATACAATATCAGGGCGGAGTCACAACCGGAGGAGTAGGAGTGACAACATCAGAGGCTGGGACGCTGATGGAACCACTGGTTACGGTGCCGGTGAGGGTGATAGGTACAGGGAGTACGGCAGGAAACTGATAGACATTGTTCGGTGCAGCAGTGGTAACTTGAGCTGTTCCCTGCCAGACCACAATTCGATCGTTCACGTTTGCGGTACGGCCATCGCTCAACGAGATCGTGCCATTCACTAATCCCCCAATTTGAACCTGTGTAGCTGTCCCTGATATTGTGTAGGGAAATGGAGTGTTCCCAGGGTTCACCAGCAGGGGATAGGTGAGGGTTACGTTGGCTGTTCCCAGGGGAGTGAGCAGCGAATTGATCGTCAGCGTTTCAAATCCTGCCCCAGCGGGAGCATTGATGCTAAAACTGCCCCCCGTAATTGGGATCACGACTTGAGGAGTAGGATAAGCACTGAGAGCCGCCTGGGGAATATCGAAGGATCCGGAGACCACAGTAAACGATACGGTTGCCCCAACTGGGATCCGTGCAGTTGCTATATAATTGGCAGCCCCTGTGACAGTGGCTAAGGTTTCAAGCTTGGCGGCTCCATTGCCGTTCAAGGTAGCCGATCGACCGTCGTTCAAGTTAGCAGAACCACTGACGTTGCTCAGGTAAACGCCAACGGGAGTATTCGTTGTGATGGTCAGAACACTCTGGTAAATGGGTTGCGCTGCGTTGGTAACGTTGATTGTTCCAGCAGGGCTGAGCAGTGTGATTGGCCCCGAATACTGGTTTCCTGCGGCTCCTCCTGTAAGGGCAAAACTGCCATTGGTGACCGGAATCGACACAAACTGGCCCTGAGCAGGCCAAGCCAAAGATACAATAGTACTGATTACACCAAAGAACGCTGTAGACCGTATTCCACAACTCATAAAACTTTCTCCTAAATAGGATAAGCGATGCCATGACGCGCTATAAACTCTCAATCCATGTCTCTAGGGAGGCCATCTGTGAAGATATAGGGAAAATTGCGTAGATTTACTGAATTCCCTTCATCTTCTTCTGATCAAGGAAAATAAACAAGCCTTTGCATACAAAATTTTGTACTTTTTCTATGGTATGAACTGGTGCTTTTCAAACAGCCTTTAATTCTGCCTTGGCTTTTAATAAAAAACTAGAAAAATTCCCTCAAGCAAGGCGGGAACCGAGTATGACTGTACAAGCAGAACCTGATCAGAACTGCCGTCGTTTGATCCCTGTAGGAGAATATTATGGATGTGAGAGCCGCTGTTGCCTTTGAAGCGGGCCAGCCTTTGAAAATTGAAACTGTGCAACTGGAAGGGCCAAAAGCGGGCGAGGTGCTGGTAGAAATTAAAGCGACCGGGATTTGCCATACCGATGCCTTTACGCTATCGGGAGCCGATCCAGAGGGATTATTTCCAGCCATTCTGGGGCATGAAGGAGCAGGGATTGTCGTGGAAGTTGGGCCAGAGGTCAAGAGTGTGAAACCGGGCGATCATGTGATTCCGCTGTACACGCCAGAGTGTCGGAACTGTGAGTACTGTCTGAGCCAAAAAACGAACCTTTGTCAGGCAATTCGCGGCACTCAGGGAAGGGGGGTGATGCCCGATGGCAGCAGTCGTTTTTCGCTCAACGGTCAAATGCTGCATCACTATATGGGCACGTCTACCTTTGCCAACTACACCGTGTTACCTGAGATCGCCGTTGCCAAAATTCGGTCAGATGCCCCCTTTGATAAAGTGTGCTACATCGGCTGTGGAGTCACTACAGGGATTGGAGCGGTCATCTATACCGCCAAAGTGGAACCGGGAGCCAATGTTGTCGTATTTGGCCTGGGTGGGATTGGCTTGAATGTGATCCAGGCGTGCCGCATGGTCGGAGCGAATCAGATTGTGGGGGTGGACATTAATCCGGCCCGACGGGCGATCGCAGAAAAATTCGGCATGACCCACTTCGTCAATCCCAAAGAAGTGGAGGGTGATCTGGTGGCTTATCTCGTAGATTTAACCAAAGGCGGAGCCGATTACTCCTTTGAATGCATTGGCAATGTGAATGTGATGCGGCAGGCGCTGGAATGTTGCCACAAAGGCTGGGGCGTAAGTGTGATCATTGGAGTCGCGGGAGCCGGACAGGAAATCAGCACTCGCCCTTTTCAATTGGTAACAGGTCGAGTCTGGAAAGGCTCTGCCTTTGGAGGAGCCAGAGGCCGTACCGATGTTCCCAAAATTGTGGACTGGTACATGGACGGCAAAATCAACATTGATGATTTGATTACTCACACCATGCCTTTAGAACGCATTAATGAAGCCTTCGATCTGATGCACAAAGGCGAATCCATTCGCAGTGTTGTTTTGTTTTAATCTTTGTCTCTCTGCCATTATCTCTCATGTTGCAATCTCCCACCCTTGTCAATGAGTCTGCCTGTTTCGGCGGCACCATTGGGTTCTACAAACATCCATCCAAAGTATGCGGCATAGAAATGAAGTTTTCCGTGTACCAGCCTCCCCAGGCGCAAGAACGGCCTGTTCCGGTGCTGTACTTTCTATCGGGCCTCACCTGTACCGAAGAAAATTTCATGATCAAAGCTGGGGCACAGCGATATGCCGCCCAACAGGGGTTAATGCTGGTGGCTCCCGATACCAGTCCTCGGCAGACCGGTATTCCCGACGAAGACAAGGACTGGGATTTTGGCACTGGGGCGGGCTTCTATGTGGATGCAATGCAGGAGCCGTGGAGCCAGCATTACAAGATGTACAGCTATGTCGTGGAAGAACTGCCTGCGTTAATCGCGGCTCACTTTCCTGTACTTCCCGATCGCCAAAGCATTTTCGGTCATTCAATGGGTGGTCATGGAGCCTTGGTCTGTGCCTTGCGGAATGGCGATCGCTACCGCTCCGTTTCTGCCTTTTCCCCGATCGTCGCACCGATGCGTTGCCCCTGGGGACAAAAAGCCTTTTCCCACTATCTGGGAACCAATCAGGAGGACTGGCGTGTTTATGATGCCAGCGAACTGATTGTCAGAGGGACAGAACTGGGCTGTAACTTTCCGGGCGATCGTCCGATTTTAATTGACCAGGGAACAGCCGACTCGTTTCTGGACATCCAACTCAAACCAGATTTATTTGCAGAAGCCTGTGCCAAAGTCGGTCAACCGTTAACGCTGCGAATGCAACCCGGATACGACCACAGTTACTACTTCATCGCCACCTTTATCGAAGACCATATTCAGTTCCATGCTGATGCTCTCGCTATAACCAGGTAAACGATTGGAGAATTTTTTTCACTTCTAAAGGTGTCAGACTGAGATTTGCTCCGCAACCCTCTCGATTCTCAACGGTGCTAATTCCATAGTAGGGCGATCGTCCCGCTGGCCAACTCCAGATTTGGGGCTGTGGCAGGGTAAGTTGTTGGGTAGTAGCTGGCTTACCGTCTCCAGGAACTTTGCCAAATCCGATCGTGGTTTTGCCCAACAACTTTGTCTCTACCGGAAGCACAAATTCTGGATCAGGCCCACCTAAACCACCCCCAACAGCATTGACAGCAAAACAGGTACGTTGTGTATTGCGATATAAAATTCGGTAGGTTGGGCCAAAACGACAAACTCCAGTCGCTGTACGTATTAGCAGGACAGGGTTCCTTCGTGATGCTGGCCACTGTAAAACCAGATGGTACATAACCAGGCACCGCAATCTGAATGCCTAACGTTTTCAGCGATCGACGTTGTTCTGGTGTCAAGTGCCCTGGTGGACTAGCAGCAACAGACCAGGGGGCTAACCCAGTAAGCAGCATTGCAGAGATAGGAGCAACAGCGCTCATAGCAGTAATTAGGTTAATTTTCCAACGCTTGCTCGCCATAAGTAATCCTTCAGATAATCCTATTTTTTCTGATTTATCTATCCAAGATGCAATACTACAATCTTCCACATGCAATGGATCAAGTAAGAACAACATAAAAACCGCCGAAGCGTCCCAATCTTGGAGAACTTCGACGGTCAGATTTGTACAAAATTAGCAACACTGATGATTCAGTTCTGGATCTGAATAGACTTTAAATTCCATCAGGCATTTTGCTCTACCAGTTCTTTTTCATCAATGCGCTGATCACCTTCACTCACAGTAGCGGGTTTATGGGCAATCCAGTATTTGCTCATAAAGTGAACTTCCTCTGTAATGTTGGAGAAACCTGCCGATCGCAAACGGCTCGCCAAATCATCATGAATGTAGCTCCGGTAGTACGGCTCATGGAACAGCAAGGGGAAGTTTTCCATCGACAATTCAAACTCTGGCGAATCGCTCAGTTGAATCGAGTCACAAATGACAAATACCCCACCCGGTTTCAACACCCGGAAGCACTCATTAATCACGTTCTGCCGTGCCGCAGGGGGCAATTCATGAAACAGAAACACACAGGTAAGGCCGTGGAAGTAATCATCCACATAGGGCAAGGCTTCTGCATTGGCCTGCAACAGTTGGGGCAGGTCTCCCGGATTTTGGGACAGGAGTTGATTCGCCTTCCTCAAGTAAGCAGGGGACAAATCCACACCATATAAAGAGGCTTGGGGCTGCGATCGCCGGATAAATTTCAACGTCCGTCCGGTGCCACACGCCACATCCAGAATCCGGATCTGGTTGGAACTCACGTCTGAAAATCGCTGCAGACCCTGCTTTAAGGGAGCCAGCACTCGCCGTCGCATGGCATCTGCGGCCCCATTGAACAGCATATCCACCTGCAAGTCATAAAGGTTCGCTGACCAGTCGCTCAAATAGCCGTCAGTTTGATTGTGGAAATTTTGCAGATAGTAAGCCGGGTAAGCACTGATATCGACATCGGAGGGAAAATCCTGATAGCATTTGTCGTTGGCCCGCTCCCACGCTGCAGGCAGATCGAACCAGTACAGCGGATAAAACCGGAAAAAGTCCTCCCAATCATTCTCGAACAGTAAACTGACAGGATAAACTCCCTGCTCGGCATCCCGCCAGTCTGTTTCCAAAATGTCGTCTAACCGCTGCTGAAACTTCAACAATAAATCCATTGGTAGCGGCTTGATTCGTTTTTCAGGAGATGGAGCAATCCAACTTCTGAGCTGACTGCTAAGAGTTTTATTAGCAAGACCGAAATAACTCTTGCTTTGTTGAAATGCTTGATATGCCAGTTTTGTCAAAGATTCAGGCATGGTGTCTACAGGAACAAGTCTGATAACTAACGATAGGTGTGAATAATTGTAACGAATTCTTAGTGAAAGATACCCCGTCTGGGGGAGGAGGGGAGGGTAAAAGAGTGAGCGAATGGGTGGAGAGCCAATCAAAAAACCCATGACCAGAGCATCAGAACGTTGGCCTTCTATTGAAATTAAACCTTGTCCAAGTCCAGAGCCGTAGTTTCTCTGATCGGAAAACGACCGTTCTCTAGCTGGATTTGGTTTAATGCCCAAACGTTGAGGGATCAAAGTTAAGGGAGACGCGATCGTGAGGCTGCAACCCCGAAGCTGCATAGCCAGAAGCAGAGGTAGGATTTTCAGCTAAGGCAGGGGGCGTTTCAGTGGGAAAACGGATATCTGCAATGGGTGGCTTAGAGGGATCAAGCAGGGGTTGGGAGGAGCCATTGGAGGATGGGGAGGTGGTTGCAGAAGCGGGAGCGTTTCCTGGGGCCGATGCGATCGCAGAATGGCCAGGTTCGGGAGGTTTCACAGCCACATAGGGGGCAGCCGCCTTAAGTTGGGCCGCCGGATCGATCGCCTGAAAATCCGATCCCTTTTTTTTCAAAATCTCCAGGTGCAGGTGAGGCCCCGTTACTCCTCCCGTGCTA
>JBBIQC010000237.1:4602-7147 GCA_037442585.1 Oscillatoriales cyanobacterium bin_317 | reverse complement strand
AGTAGCCCCGCAACAGCAGATAGCCCAGATAGCCAAAAATCACCCCACTGGCTCCAATATGGATTCCGGGAGCACCGAATAGCCAGGTGCCCAAGCCACTCACCAGGGCAGAAATCATAGTGACTAGGAAGAAATCACTAATTTCCCGTAGCATCACAAACCAGCCCAGCACCAGGAAGGGAATCGTATTGCCAATCAAATGGGCTAAATTTCCGTGCAGAAAAGGGGCAAACAGAATTCCCCGTAGCCCAATCAAATTCCGGGGCACAATCCCATATTGATCCAATCCGCTCACCGGATTAAGCCCCTGTCTAAAGATAAATAGATCAAACAATTCCAATCCCCAGGCAATGGCTACCAGCCCACCCAAAATCATGGCATGGGCTTTTAGCTCCTGGGCGATCGTTGGTTCGGGTCTGTGGCCTTTCATAGGATTTTGGATTTGCGATTTTGGATTTTGGATTGGCTCTTAACTAAACCAAGTCCAGCTAGAAAACTGGAGTTTTCCTATAAGAGAAACTATGGTTCTGGACTTGGACAAGGTTTAATTTGTGTTATGTGGTGCTGGAGTAGTTGTAAATTCTAAGTTTTGAGTTTGCACTGATCCATCTACTCATCCACCCATCCACTCCTTCACTCCCTCACCTTCCCCATCTTCTCTTGTGCCACGCGCCACGCGCCACGTGCCTCCTGACTATCCACTATTTTTTAACAAAAATTCCTTGACGAACATCACCGTGGCATAGAACTGAAAGTCAGCATTGGCTTTTTTGGCGAATCCGTGCCCTTCATCTTTGGCCATTAGATACCAGACGGGGACGTTGTTTTTGCGCACAGTGGCGACAATTTGTTCGGCTTCATTCAGGGGCACCCGTGGATCGTTCTGACCGTGAATCACGAATAGGGGTTTTTTAATTTTTTCAGCGTTATTGACGGGAGAGATTTTGAGTAAAAACTCTCGCATTTTGGGGTCGCGTTCATCGCCATATTCGACCCGTCGCAAATCCCGTCGATAGCCTTCGGTGCGTTCCAGGAAGGTGACAAAGTTAGAGATGCCAACAATGTCAACCGCTGCTCGAATGCGATCGCTGTAGTTCGTCGCTACGGCCAGGGACATATAGCCGCCGTAACTGCCGCCTGTGACCATAATCCGGCTGGCATCAAGATCTGGTTGAGTGGCAATCCAATCCAGTAGGGCACCGATGTCCTTCACGGAATCTTCACGCAGGAAACCATTGTCCAGTTTCAGGAAAGTTTTGCCGTAGCCTGTGGAACCCCGCACATTGGGGAATAGCAGAGCCACGCCCAACTCATTCAGGTAGTAATTCTGCCGTCCCAGGAAAACGGGACGAAACTGAGCTTCTGGCCCCCCATGAATATCGATAATCACGGGACGTTTGCCAGTGAAGTTCTTCGGTGGACGGTACAAAAAGCCGGAGATGGTTTTGCCGTCAAAGCTTTTCCAGCGCACCAGTTCTGCGTCCGAGAAGTTGGTTGTGTTCAGGCCGCCCGTTTCGCTTTCGGTCCAGCGATCGATTTTGTTGAACGTGATATTCAGAGAGTAAACGTCGGTAGTTGATCGAGCGGAAGTCATGGAAAAGCCCAGATCCTGGTTGTTGGGATGACAGCTTAAGCCAAAAATCAGACCGTTGGGTAACTTGGGTAATGGCCGTTCTTTGCGGGTTTTGGTGTCCAGAATGTGCAACACGCTGGCCCCATCTTCATTCGCCACAAAGGCCAGGAGTTTGCCATCCTTGGACAGATCAAAGTCTTCAATATCCCATTTGATCTGAGTCGTGAGGTAGGTGTAGCGTTTGCTGGCCAGGTCGAAGTAGGCCAATCGCTGAAATTCGGAGTCCCGATCGCTGACTAAATAGATGCCCTGGCCATCTTTAGCAAAGGCCGCACTGGCATAAGCTACGGGTTCTTTTCCTGCTTTAGGAGTCAGCAGGGTTTTGGTTCCTGTCTGGGCATCCATCAACCAGAGATAGCTTTCGTTCGCGGAAACATATTGCAACACCAGCAACTGGCGATCGTCTGGCGACCAGTCCAGGGGTGCCCAACCGCCCCCTTCCACCTGGGCCAGTAAGCGATCGCTTTTGGGATTGGTGGGATCGATCAGGTAAATATCCGTGTCTGACCCGGTGCGCCGTGTGGAGGTGTAGGCCATGCGATCGCCCTTGTTCGACCAGACTCCCCGACTATTCTTCGACTTGCCATCGGTCAATAAGTTAATGTCTCCAGTCGCCAGGTCATAGCGATAGTTCTGGTTAAATTCATTGCCCCCAATATCTTTACTGAAGACAAAATATTCTCCGGTCGTGGGCTGATAGCTGGCACCAGATGGGGGTTCTGTAAAAAAGGTGAGTTGTCTGCGGGCGGCTAAGGGAAAGCGCACCGCATGAATTTGGGCGTTGTTGCAGAAACGGGTGGAAATTAACATCTCCCGCTCGATGGGATGCCAACTGGCGAATAGGCCCGAGCGAAATTCGGTATAGCGTTTGACGGTATCCACCAGGGAGAGGGGGATAGCCGGAATTCCCTC
>JBBIQC010000237.1:3472-4592 GCA_037442585.1 Oscillatoriales cyanobacterium bin_317 | reverse complement strand
AGATTATCGTTAGGAGGAAAACTAGCAGCCTGAGCAGCAGTCATAGGCATCAGCGTAAACAGAACGGTCAGAAACAGAGCCGCGATCGAGCGAACAACATGCATGAGTCAACCACACCACACAGTCAATTGCCCTGACTCTACCGTGAGCCGCCTGCGATCGGCAACGTTACAGCCAGTGAACCGATCGTAACCACTTCCAGACCCCTGTGTGGCGGCGTACCATAATTCCCTGGCTTTGCTCTTTCGCCAGTCCCAGTAGTTCTTCCGTGGTAAAGCTATAGCCCAACTGCCGACTCAGGGTTAAAAACTCCTCTGGAGACTGAACTTGCTCAAACTTATCTCGCAGGGACTCATCATAAGCTACTGCTTCCAGAAACCGGCTCGCACTTTCAATGGACATGTTGTAGAGACTCCTTTGGCCAGGGCTTCCCCTTGCCCTCTGATTGATGAAGTTATTGTTAGACTGCCCAAAATTATCCGTAATTCTAGCGACTGGGCCAGCCAAATTCAGCAATCCAAAAGGGAGACATTCCGCCGGAACACCCCTACACCATGCCTGCTTCTGCCTTAAACTCTACACACTCTCGGTGGAATTCCCAGCACCGGACAGGGCAGATCATCCCCCAGGGCTTCCACAATTGGGTGATTGGCGGACTCGCAGCCCACGACTAATACAGTTGCGGACTCTTGTCGGGCTACATCTCGCAGTTCGGTAGCGACGGAACCAAACCGGAGATGGGTTTCTAAACAGCCGCGCCACTCATTGGCCAGATTTCGCGCCTGCCAGAGAATCCGATCGGCCTGTTCAAATTGGTGAATCTGCCAGTTAGTATCCCGTTCACCGGAGCGATCGCGACGTGCAGCAACCTCCAGTGCCACGGCTTTTGTGGATAGTTCCGGAGCAGCGGCTTCAGTAATCCATGAAATCGGCTCTAAGGTATTGCCACACTGATAAAGCGGTACTTTGCGATCGCCCATCTCAGCTTGCAAGACGGCATCAATAGAGCGAGTCTGACGATAGCCAGACTGTTCTGGGTCAACGACATAGACGACCTGAACAGTCACAGTTTTCCGAGTTGCCAGCCGGGTTTGATAGGCAATCCATAAGGTCAAGTCCA
>JBBIQC010000237.1:0-3430 GCA_037442585.1 Oscillatoriales cyanobacterium bin_317 | reverse complement strand
GTGTAACCGACGACCAGATTAATGTCCTCCCGGTGCGATCGAGAAGGTATGACAGGATTGGGTTTCAATACCATTTGCCGGGTCAGGTCAGAACAGCCGAGCGCATGTTCCAGACGGGCCAGCATGGGTAAAATTTCCACGGTAAAAACCTCTCAGAAATGAGTGTGTACGAGAGGTGGGTTAGGCGACAGCTACCCGGAATACAGGATATTCAGGTGAGTAACTGCCAGGAGACACCTACGACGGTTGCTGTAAAAGCTTCAGTCTCGGGTACTCCTTCCATTGCCGACGGAGTTAGCTGACGGGCTAAGGCTGGAAGGTGCCTCTCTCAGGTACTTTTGAGATTCGCCCCAGGGACACTGGTTCCTCCGCTCTAGAAACCAACCTGAACCACGAAAGCCGTTCAAGTTAATCTCCAAATTAGGCCACCCACGATTTAAGCAGACGATGCAGGCTTCCCTGAAGTATTTATGAGAAACCAGATTGACATGGGTAGATCTGGTCGGGAAGCTGCCCTGGAAGAACTACAAAGTCAAGACTTTTAGATCAAAACTTGTAGGTCATCTGTTCCAGTAAACTAAGATTCCCTAGTTACTGTAACCTACCAAAAATTGAATGAGTATCCCCCTTGGGGGATTTTACAAATTCTTGTAATTCATACTCCACTCCAGAACTGAACGCTATTCAGACCTTGTCCATCTCCACCCCTGCAGTTTCTCTGATGAGAGACTCCGGTTTGCTAACTGGACTTAGTTTAATTATTCTTTTAGTTTTTCCTATCGAAGCAATAGCGGCAGTTTAAGATGAACATTTATAAAATGTTTTGCAGAGTTAAACCCTGTCCATGCCCAGAATCCAGTTTCCTCATGGAAAAACTGCCGTTCTTTAGCTGGACTGGGTTTAATTGCCATTCGCGATCGTCGCTGGATGCTTAAGATAGAACCAGGGCTGGGCATTAGAACTTTCTCTATCCTGCCAGAATGGCACTTTGCTGATCCTCTGTCGTTTGGACTATTTGGGTGTGACTTCCCTTCCTACCTCACCAAGGCTTGATCTAAGCCAACTATTTCCCTTCCCCCTGGATGAGTTCCAGCACCAGGCGATCGCAGCTCTGGAGGCGAGCCGTTCTGTCGTGGTCTGTGCGCCAACCGGATCGGGCAAAACCTTGATTGGAGAATATGCCATCCACCGCGCTCTGGCAGGCAAACGGCGAGTCTTCTACACCACCCCCTTAAAAGCCCTGTCGAACCAGAAGCTGCGGGATTTTCGCGAAATATTTGGCTTTGACTCCGTGGGCTTGTTGACAGGCGATATTTCGATCAATCGGGATGCGCCGATTTTAGTGATGACCACTGAAATCTTTCGTAACATGTTGTACGGCACCCCGATTGGCGAAGTCGGCACCTCCCTGACAGGGGTGGAAGCGGTGGTGTTGGACGAGTGCCATTACATGAATGATCGCCAGCGGGGCACCGTCTGGGAAGAGTCGATCATTTACTGTCCCAGTGAAATTCAACTGGTGGCGCTATCCGCGACGGTAGACAACAGTGACCAACTAACCGACTGGATTCACCAGGTGCATGGGCCAACGGAACTCATCTATTCTGACTTCCGCCCCGTTCCCCTGAAATTCCACTACTGCACGCCCAAAGGCTTGTTTCCGCTGCTGGATGACAGTCAGAAAAAAATGAATCCCCGCCTGCGGCCCAAGGGAGGCAAGGGAGCGAAAGGAAATGGCGATCGCCGTGGCCCCAGGCAGGAAAGCCCCTCTCTGGCTTCTGTGTTGTCCCACTTACAGCAGCGAGATATGCTGCCTGCCATCTACTTCATCTTCAGCCGTCGAGGATGCGATCAGGCCGTTGCGACCGTTGGTGATTTTTCCCTGGTGAATGAATCAGAAGTGGCGGCTCTGAAGCAACAAATTGACGAATTTCTGGAGCGCAACCCGGAAGCTGCCCGGGCCGGACAGGTGGCTCCCCTGTATCGAGGGATTGCCGCTCACCACGCCGGATTGCTGCCTGCCTGGAAAGGCCTGGTCGAAGAATTATTTCAACAGGGATTAATCAAGGTCGTTTTTGCCACGGAAACTCTGGCCGCTGGAATCAACATGCCTGCCCGGACGACGGTGATTTCCAGTCTGTCTAAACGCACCGATCGCGGCCATCGCCTGTTAAATGCTTCCGAGTTTCTGCAAATGGCCGGACGCGCCGGACGACGGGGCATGGATGTGCAGGGTCATGTGGTGACAGTGCAGACCCCCTTTGAAGGAGCACGGGAAGCGGCCTATCTGGCGACGGTTGGCCCCGATCCCCTGGTCAGTCAGTTTACGCCCAGTTATGGCATGGTACTGAATCTGTTACAAACCCACACACTGGATGAAGCAAAGGAACTGGTAGAACGCAGCTTTGGGCAATATCTGGCTACCTTGTATCTGCGGCCCCAACAGGAGGCGATCGATCGTCTGGAAGCCGAACGATCTCAATTACAAGCGCAGTTGGCCTCTGTGGATTGGGAGCAACTGGCCCATTACGAAAAATTGCAGGAGCGACTGAAAGAGGAACGTCGTCTGCTGAAAACTTTGCAGCATCAGGCCGAAGATGTCCGTGCTCAGGATATGGCAATGGCTGTTTCCTTTGCCGTAGCAGGGACGGTGCTCAGTCTGAAAGGCCATCACAGTTCGATAACGGTTCCCCTCTCAGCGGTGCTGGTGACGAAGGTAGCAGGGGCCGGACAGTTTCCTTACTTAGTCTGTCTGGGTAAGGACAACCGCTGGTATGTGACAACCGTGGCCGATGTGGTGGATTTGCGGGGAGAACTGCCCCGAATTGCTGCAGTCGATACCCTGCACCCCCCTCCAGAAATGCCCCTCAAACCTGGACAATCCCGGAAAGGCAATGAGCAAACGGCGGCGATCGCCCAATCCCTACCTGAAGCCTCTCCTCTGGCGGATGTGGCTCCCGAAGTGTATACCCAACTGCAACGGCTGCAGGCGGTAGAAGCTCAAATCAATGCTCATCCCGTGCATCAATGGGGCAATCGGGCCACGATTTTGAAGCGGCAGAAGCGGATTACAGCGATTCAGGATGAACTGGAAGACCGCTATACGAAGCTCGATCGCCAATCGCACCATTACTGGGAAGCCTTCCTGGATCTGATTGACATTCTGCAAAGCTTTGGCTGTCTGAACGATCTGGCTCCCACCCCCCTGGGACAATCCGTAGCAGCGATTCGCGGCGATAACGAACTCTGGTTGGGACTGGCTCTCACGTCTGGCGAACTGGATCCCCTGGAACCGCATCATCTGGCGGCGGCCTGTGCGGCTCTGGTAACGGAAGTCTCCCGCCCCGATAGCTGGACTCGCCATGATTTGCCGCCTACCGTAGAAGCAGCCCTCGGTGGCCTGCGGAGCATCCGGCATCGTCTATTTCAA
>JBBIQC010000236.1:0-7147 GCA_037442585.1 Oscillatoriales cyanobacterium bin_317 | reverse complement strand
AGTTGTTAAGAGCGCGCTGCTTTTTCCTCATCCTTTACTAAAAAGGACTACCCGGCTGCCGTCACCAGTGCGTTGGTCAGAATAAAGAAGCCGCTCAACGGATCAAGCAGTAAGGTAACGCCAAAGCTATCCAGTAATTTGAGCGTTAGTGGGGGCTGAACAAAAAGTAATAGAGCATACCCAACCGAGGCGATCGCCACCCCCAACGAGAGATAGCGATCCAGTCTGGGAAACAGGTAACTGATAAACCCGACAAAAAACGGCAGGGCAATCCAGGTGAGAGTCAGCGTAATCATGGTGCGTTATTCCGCTCGATCTCGTGTACTTCCAGCGTTGGATTATCCCGTGCCAATTTCATCACACCGACCAGCATCAGTGCCTGAATCGAAAAGCCAATCACGATCGCCGTTAAAATCACGGCCTGGGGCACTGGATCGGCATAATTACCCTTGTTGGTATTCGACAGAATCGGGGTGAACAAACCATTCCGTGACGCAATCAGCACGTAATAGGCAATCACCCCGGTACTCATCACATCCATCGAGATAATCTTCATTACCAGATTTCGCTTCAAGATGATGCCAAAAAAACCACATAGGACGGTTGCAAAGACACAGGCTTCTAGCATGTCACGCTTCACTTGCCACAGTTGCTGATTCCAGTGAAGGTTCTCCAGTGGTGGGTGGTTCTTCAGACTGTCCAAAGGCGACCCGGAGGAAGGGGGGCGCGAGAAAAGTAGTCAGAATTACCATCATGATGATGGCCGCTTCCAACGGTTTGTCGATCACACCACTGGCAGAACCAATTCCGGCAAACACCAGACCCACCTCACCCCGGGGAATCATACCCACCCCGATCGCCAGTCGATTGATGCCCGGTTGCCCAAACACTGCCCACCCTGTGATGATTTTGCCCACGATCGCCACAGCAATCAGGAACACAGCAATCACCAAACCTGCGCGGTTTTCAGGAACTGCCGGATTCAGTACCCCCAAATCTGCTCTAGCACCCACAGTGACAAAGAAAATTGGAACAAGGAGATCGGCGATCGGTTTGACCAGTTCATCCAGTTCATTTCGGGCATCAGTTTCATCTAAAACCAGACCCGCCGCGAAAGCCCCTAGAATTGCTTCTAAATGAATCGCGTTGCCCAAAAACGCCATAAAGAAGGCAAAGATAAAGGCGGGAATCACAATATTGCCACGGGTTTTGAGCTTATCCACAATAGCAGTAAAGGTCTTATTGAAGATGCCGCCCAACAGGATCGACCCAATCAAAAATGCCGTGGCACTGACAATCAGGTAAATCACATTCGCAATATCGACTTCTCCGGTTTTGGCAAGACTGGCAACGACTGCCAGCACAATGATGCCTAGCACATCATCGATCACTGCGGCCCCAACAATGATTTGGCCTTCCTTCGATTTCAAGCGTCCCAGTTCAGATAACACCTTGGAGGTAATCCCAATACTGGTAGCCGTCAGGGCCGCTCCGGCAAAAATGGCTGGAATTGCCGGAACATGGAACAGCATCATTAATCCAACCGTACCTGCTGCAAAGGGAACAGCCACCCCGACACAAGCTACGATCGTGGCTTGATAACCCACTTCCTTAAGCTGGCGCAGATCCGATTCCAGTCCAATTTCAAACAGCAGAATAATCACACCCAGTTCTGCCAGAACGGAAATAACCTCGCTCTGGGATTGGAATATGCTGGTTAGAGCCGCCGGAGTCAGCCCATTAATCCATTGCAGGACGGTCATGATCACTGACTCAGAAGCTTGCATCCCACTTTCTGGGAAAACCACCAGATGCAGGGCAGACACACCAATAACGACCCCAGCGACCAGTTCTCCCAGAACAGGCGGGAAATTCAGACGCCTAGCAACCTCTGCGCCGAACTTGCTGGCTAGATAAATCACCACCAGCGCCAGCAATACGCCAGACAGAATAATGGGTGAATCTTCAGCAACAACCGTTGCCAGGAATGGCATCGGAGCCATGAGAGCGGCTATCCCCCCACTGAAAAGAGGCAGAATGTTGGACAAAATCATGAGTTTAAAGCGATGAAAGTTAAGGGTTTGAGGGAGTCATAAAACTGCGGGGGGTTGTGAAAAAGGCAACCGAGCAAGGACGGTCATGCTTTGGATGCGGTTGCCTAGAGCGCCGGGGTCATGACCCGGCTTTTGGGGTCTGTGTCGTCTAGATTCCACAGCCCTCTGGTCCACAGAAACTTTGCCCGTACAGGACCTCCGCGTCACAGATATAGATCATGCCCGCAAAATCGATGAAAAACTTCTCTGCGACCTGCTTCGCAATCTTCTGGGCCATAATTCGATCAGGGGTGAGTACCTCGAACTTTACATTCGCCTCGGTGTCGGAAACGTTGGGCTGTCCCGACGAGCGCACGTTGCGACTGCCTTTACCGCCAGTCTCCATCACCGTATAACCAGTCGCCCCGGCTTCTTCGATGATCTTGGCGATCTTTTTCAGCAGAATCTTTTCCGTGACGATGACGAGCTTTTTGGCTGGTTTGGCCATGTTGGTTAACTCCTTACCTATGTATATTGATCTACCTGGTCTATCGGTGCTCCCTTGGCCCAGCAGACCACGACCCGTCTGAGATTAGCCGCCGATCATCTGGGCCAGCCCGACGAAGAGCGGTATTCCCAAGCCAATTGCAATGGGCGTACCGATGGCTGTGGAGGCACCGATGTAGGCGGAGGGATTGGCCGACGGAATCCCGGCTCGCAGCGTGGGTGGACCTGAGATGTCTGAACTGGAGGCGGCAATGACGGCCAGAACCACGACACCGCCCATGCTGAATCCCGTGGCGTAGTGGGCAATCATGCCGAGACCGAAGGCGATCAACCCATGCACCAGCGGTGCCACCACGCTATACACGACATACCACTGGGCCACCTTGCGCAGTTCGCCAACTCTTGACCAGGCCTCCATACCCATGACCAGCATCAAGATCGAAAGCAGGCCACGGAAGAGGGGATCGTAGAAGCTTTTATAGACACTTTCCGGCTGAGCGAGAATTCCAAGAGCAAGACCGAGCAACATTGCCGATAAGGCAGGACCCTGGAGGCTTTCCTGCACGATCGGCCATATCTTGACCCGATTATTCGCAGAACCCTGCTGCTTGCTGAAAGACTCCTGCATGTCAGAGATCCCTGCTTCTCTACGCTTCTTCTTGTTGAGATAAATGTTCGCCACCACAATCGCCGTTACGAGCGCTGGGATATCCATGAAGGGATAGAGTGCGCCAGCCCATGCCTCGTATGGGATTTTTTGTTCTTCCAGGCCGGTCAGGGCGGCGGCCATGGTAGAGCCACTCACGGCACCAAACAACCCCCCGGTCGCAATCGCATCTACGGTTTTGACCTTCGGCAGCTTGGCCAACGTATAGCGCGCGATGAATACAATGAGAATTCCTAATACTATAGAAAACGCTACGGGTAACACCATCTCCGTCAGGTTGGAATTGCGGATCGCAATACCACCGGTCAGACCGATTTTGGTGAGCAACATGAAGACGATGATCTGACAAATTGCCTCTGGAATTACCAATTGGCTACCGAGAGCGGCAATGACCATACCACCAAGCAAAAAGCTAAGTGTTGGGGACTGCAACTGCTTCACGAAGTCCATTAAAAAATAGGACAAAAAATCCACTAATACCTCCTTGTGCCTCCTCTGACGAGGAGGATTGCAATAAATGAACTAAATGAACTTTAAAGAGTTAAAAAGAGTAAGAGTGAGGCGCTTCACCCCTACAGCAGAAGTGCTGCATGAGAACCTGTAGACAGGGCTTACGGTCATGGGGCCAGTCGGCTCAGCAATCAGGGTGGGGGTTCCGCCAAACAGGGCCGCGAACAAGCCGACACAGACTGCCCCATACAGACCGGCGATGGGGCCAGCACCAGAGGCGACTCCGAAGGCAAGCGCAAGGGGTAAGGAAACAATTGCAGCCGTGATTCCACCAAAGATATCACCGCGCAGGTTGTTAAAACGAATCTGATTAGTAATTGCCATCAGGGTGAATGAATTAAACTACTGAAATAAGTTACAGCTAAGCAACCAGGCAATTCAGACTTTGCCAAACAAAGGAACACTGCATTGACAGTCACTCATCTAAATCAACCTACCATGATAGAGAAAGACATTCCCCTGACACGGACAATGCGCTGCCTTAGCCCATCTCCTCTGTCTACACTACGATTTCCGTACTGCTTTGACAGTGCAAATGGGCAGATCAGCTCAGGCAAGACAAACGACAGAGCCTTGCTGCAGGATCCTTAAATCTTGAGATTAAAATCTCGAGAGTAGAAAATTTACTACAGGTTAGTTATCCTTTAACTTACTACAAAGTTGCGACCTGACTTTGTAAGAGAGGGACTTATTCCATTGAAAATCCTTTACCTTTCTATAGAAGTCCTTAACTTTAATATGTTGTCATGAGAGAGTTAACAGCGGTAGGGGGTGGTCCAGCCTCATTGAGCAATATCTGAAGCAATCACCTGCAAGTCAAACGATCAATACGAGTTTTGTTGAATGAGATAACTTAACACTACGTCAAAGCAGTCGGCGTTTAACTAGAAAAACGAACGGATTTAGCAAAGAACTGTCCCAACTCGTGGCACGGCTTCACAGAAGCGGTGGCAAAGCGTGACTCCTGCAATGGCAGCACGCTTAACCGACCATGTTTGGACAACCTCTGAACCTCTGAACTCCTCTCCTATAGGCTTCCAGTAGCATTTCTGGACAACCTTGAGCAAATCGAAACTCTTTTCCCACCGCTTGGTGACTTTGACCCAGGTGAAGCAGTGGCTTCATTAGACTGATAAGCGATGCCGTCGTTTCCTGGAAAGATAATACGATGGCATGGCTACTGCATACGATCGATCGTCCGATATTGAATCGCTTCTGCAATGTGGTGCGGTTGCAGAGCCTCGTCACCCGCCAAGTCAGCGATTGTGCGCGAAACCTTCAAAATGCGATCGCTGGCCCGTACTGATAATCCCAATTTACGAATTGCCGCCTCCAGCAGATTGCGTCCGGGCTCATCTAGGGGACACCACTGGCGTAAATTGCGGGCCTGCATTTCGGCGTTACAGCGGAGATTAGTTCCTTTAAACCGTTCCTGGGCGATCGCCCGTGCCGCCTGTACTCGTTCCCGGATAGTGGCCGATCCTTCCCCGTTCGGTTGCTGGGTAATCTCTTCTGGCTTCAGGCGATTGACAGCGACTTGCAGATCAATTCGATCCATTAACGGGCCAGAGAGGCGTGCCCAGTACTGTTCTCGCGATCGAGGGGTGCAGGTGCAGGGTTGTACCGTATCCCCATAAAAGCCGCAGGGACAGGGATTGGTACTGGCCACCAGAGTAAATTGAGCCGGAAAGACGACAGACTGCCGTGTTCTGGAGATCGTGACGTGCCCATCCTCCAGGGGTTGTCGCAGGAATTCCAGAACGTCTCGCTTAAATTCTGTCAGCTCATCTAGGAATGATTAAACAATAGCAAGTATAATCCTGGCATGATGATTGGGTATGCCAGAGTATCAAGCCGGGAACAGGCGGAAAATTCCCATGCCCTGGAGCAGCAGGTGCAGCGGTTGAAAGCGGCTGGGGCTGAGAAGGTTCTCTGTGATGTGGAGTCAGGCAGCAAGGACGAGCGAGTATCGTTCCTGCTGCTGATGGATTGGTGCCGTTCTGGGGTATGCACACAGGTTGTCGTGACTCGCCTTGACCGACTGACTCGCTCACTGCCTACACTGAGGAAAACCATTGCTCAGTTACAAGAAGCTGGAGTCGGCCTGGTGGCACTGGATGACAGTATCGACACTTCGACGGCTGCCGGGAAATTTCAAATCAATATATTAGGGGCGTTGGCAGAGATGGAAGTGGATCGATTGAGTGAAAGAGTTCGGCATGGGTGGGATCATCTGCGCGATCGCAAGGTGGCGATGAATCCACCCTTTGGTTACTGGAAGGTGAACGATCGTCATGAAATTGATCACAGGCCATTTCTGTGCCTCCTCAGCGACCAAAAGGAACGATCCAAGGCCCAAATAGCCAGAGACATTGTGGAGGCGTTCCTGAGCCAGAGAACCCTACGTCTGACAATGCGGGTGATCAATGAAAAGTATGGGATTCAGACCTTTGCCCATAATCAAGGAACTCATCAGAAGGGGGGCAGAGTTGCCCGTGAACTGTTTCGCTTCTCCCCAGCGGGTCTGCGAGGCTGGCTCACCAATCCAGTGTTGCAAGGCCATCTCTCATACTTGCGTGGGGGTGAATACAAAGGTAGGCACCAGGTCATCTACAACACCCATGAGCCACTGATCTCCAGTGAAGAGGCCAGGGAAATTGCAGATATTCTTGCTCACAATGCACAGGTGAGGGGTTACGGTACTACGGCTCAGAAGTATCCATTGTCAGGGTTGGTGTTCTGTGGGGAGTGTCGATCGGCCTGCTACAGCCTCACGGGACAGAATAATTATCAACGTGCAAAGCGGTTAGGAATCCCCCCCGAAATGAACTACTACTTCCAGTGCAAAAACTGGAGAACACGGGGATGTTCCCAAAAAGCAGCAGCCCGAATGGAGCGGGTTGAAGCTGCCGTAATTGATGCCCTCCTTGCCAGGTCGGAGGCGATCGCCACCATCGCCGCAACTCCGGACCAGGAGATTGAATCCCCAGAGTTACAAGCACTCAGGACAGAGTTAGCCTACTACCAGGCAGCCCCCGGCGATCGGGCAGCCGCGATCGTGGCAGAGTTAGAAAACCAGATCATGGCCCTGAAGCAGCAAGGGATACAGGCGACCAAAGACCAGCAGCAGAGTCAGGAACTGCTAATAGCCTGCTTCTCCGATCGCGTGTACTGGAAAACCCTGTCTGATGAGGAAAAGCGGGATATCTATCGGGCACTGGTGAGTCGGGTTGTAATTAGGGAAGGAACAGTGGAACGGGTGGAGTTGAAGGTGTAATTCTGTCCATTGCAATTGAATGACTACAGACCTTTAACCGACTCTAAGCTCAGTTGAGAACCACCCTTTAGATCAAGGAGCCAATCCGATTGAGCCAGTAATTAGGGCTTGCTGAAAAAGTCGGAATCGAAGCAGTTGGAGTGAGGCAGATCG
>JBBIQC010000235.1:6012-7152 GCA_037442585.1 Oscillatoriales cyanobacterium bin_317 | reverse complement strand
TCTCAAGCGATCGAACTGGGCAAAGCTTTGTTTGATGTGATCAAGGCCAAACCCGATCGCGATCTGTTTCCGGCCTGCCAGCAAGTGGTACTGAAAGAGGATCAGGTGGATCTGACGCAGTTGCCGCTGCTGCACGTTTATCCCGGTGATGCGGCCAAGGTGATGACGCTGGGATTGATGATTACCAAGGATCCGGAAAACAAGACGGTGAATGTGGGAGTCTACCGTCTGCAATTGCAATCGAAAAATACGATGACGGTGCAGTGGTTATCCGTTCGGGGAGCGACTCGCCATTTACGGAAAGCCGCAGAACGGGGACAAAAGCTGGAGGTGGCGATCGCGATCGGGGTCGATCCCCTGATCATCATGGCCGCCGCGACTCCCCTGCCTGTCGATCTCTCGGAATGGCTATTTGCTGGATTGTATGGGGGGTCTGGCTTGCATCTGGCAAAATGCAAAACCGTCGATCTGGAAGTGCCCGCCCAATCGGAGTTTGTGCTGGAAGGGACGATTACACCCGGTGATGTGGCCGTAGACGGGCCAGCCGGAGATCACATGGGCTATTACGGAGGTGTGAACGAACAGGCTCCTCTGCTCCGCTTCCACTGCATGACCCATCGCAAAGATCCGATTTATCTGACAACCTTCAGCGGTCGGCCACCCAAGGAAGATGCGATGATGGCGATCGCCCTCAACCGCATCTACACACCCATCCTGCGGCAACAGGTGCCTGAAATCCGGGATTTCTTTTTACCAATGGAAGGACTGTCCTATAAGGTAGCGGTGATTTCCATTGAAAAAGCCTACCCTGGTCAGGCACGACGGGCAGCACTGGCCTTCTGGAGTGCCCTGCCTCAGTTCAACTACACCAAATTTGTCGTAGTAGTAGACAAAGACATTAATATTCGAGATCCGCGTCAGGTGGTCTGGGCGATTACCTCGAAAGTGGATCCGGCACGGGATGTGTTTATCCTGGAAAACAATCCCTTTGATTCTCTGGACTTTGCCACGGAAAAGCCGGGACTGGGAAGCCGCATGGGAATTGATGCCACCACAAAACTGTATCCAGAAAGCGATCGCCCCTGGGGAGAAACCCTCAAATCCGATCCCGATGTGGCGGCACTGTGCGATCGACGTTGG
>JBBIQC010000235.1:4106-5895 GCA_037442585.1 Oscillatoriales cyanobacterium bin_317 | reverse complement strand
CTAGATGAAGTGAACCCCAATCTTTTTGGTTATGACGTGAAGTAAGGAATTAAGCAGGAAACCATAAAACTATTTATAGTAAAAACTCCTCGATCGCCGCTACTGCTCCATCCTCTTCAACGGTTGGAGCCACCCAATCGGCCATTGCTTTTACGCCATCGGGAGCATTTCCCATGGCCACTCCAATCCCAGCGTATTGAATCATTTCCACATCATTGAAGTTATCGCCGATCGTCATCACGTTTTCGGAGGTAGTTCCGCAGATAGGGGGAACGCCGACGCTCCCGGGAGATACTCCTCGGCCAGATATTGCACGGCTGTTCCTTTATTGACTAAAGGATTCGTTGCCTCGAAGAACGTGGCTACAGATGTGGTCAGATAAAGCTCGGCAGGTTCATAACGTTGCCGCAGGGTGTTCAGCGTGTGACTGATCAAATCAGAGTCATCGCATAAAGCCAGAATTTTCGTTGGTTCGGTGTCCAGTACGGATCGTAAATCCCCGACTGCGATCGCCGTAACACTGGAGCGATCGACATAGGCTTCTGTTTCAGGGGTAATTTCCCGCACATAAAGCTGGTCATTAATATAGAAGTGAACGGACAGTTGGGAGCGTAATGCTGGCTGCTCAAAGTAATCCAATAATTTCAGAGCAGAGGACTTGGGGACTGTCCAGTGGCGATGTACCGTTCCTGTTGCCGGATCTTTGATCAAGCCTCCCTGATAGGTCATTAAAGGCAGGGTCGCTCCCAGGTCTTTGTAAAACCGAAGTGCGGAACGATACATCCGTCCGGTAGCGATCGCCACCTGAATACCTTTGGCCTGGACAGCCTGGACAGCCTGCTTAACAGCCTCATTAATTTCGTTGTTCACCCCAACGATCGTGCCGTCAATATCTAGTACCAGGAGTTTAATGTCTGAGGGGGAGTGTTGCATGGAGGGATTAGGGATTAGGGATTAGGGATTAGGGATTAGGAATTAGGGATCGGGGATCAGGGATCAGGAATGGAAAGTAAGGGAATGGGATCACTGTTCACTATTCACTATCCACTATTTACTATCCACTACCTTATGGGCGTTCATGCAGGAACCAGCGATCGACGGTCAAGAGCGATCGGGCATGGTCGCGCAGACAGACTCCGGGAAGGATAGTGGTGCATTCAGCCAGGGTTTCTTGTTCCCAGGCGAGTTGAAAAGCTTCCTCTAGAGTGGTGGGTGGTCGGCCCACGATAAACTGCAGCATGGTTCCGTAATGGCATACCAACTCTGCTCCGTATTGTTGATGCCATTGCTTTAAAAAGCCCATCGCTATGGGAGTACCTGCAGAACAAGCCCCGTACCAGTGAAGATAAGCCAGACACTCCCAACTATGTTCAGTTGGCAACAGTAGTAAGGGGGCCTGCGGGCTGTCGGGTTCAAACCAGTCCAGGTAGCGAGTATCTGAAGCCACGATCGCAGCTTTGCCAAAATTTTGCAGTTCCCAATTCAGTAACCACTGCTCCAGATCGACGTAGGACTGGACTGTATTGTTCTGAATCAATGCCTCTATTTGTGAACGGTCAGGACAGGAGCCAAAGTGATCGCGTGTGGATGCCAGAGAAAAATCTATACAATCTTCTAAATACTCCGTCCTTGAAGCTTGGCGGGATGCTAAAAAAGACTCCAACTCCGCTGTTGGAGCGCTGACAAGGATGGCTTCAGGTGCAGAGTCGGGTAGCTTACCACCGTCAACTTCTTCTCGATAGTAAAACCGAGAAAAGAAATCGTCTGATCCCCATCTTTCACTTAAAAC
>JBBIQC010000235.1:0-4037 GCA_037442585.1 Oscillatoriales cyanobacterium bin_317 | reverse complement strand
TCCAGGAGAAATGCCCATTGATTAGACTCAGGGATTTCAAGTTGGCGAATGGATTGACCGTCTAGAAAACTTCCCTGTAGAAGTTGGGAAATAGCGTCAACGGTGTTCAGCATTACTCTAGGGATCTCAAGAGAGGGGTCTTGATTGTAGGGAACGCCAATCCCGGAACTGCTTCAGTCAACAAAATTTAATACTGAATTAACAATAAGGAGAAATGTCCTCGCCACACTCATCTGCCAGGTAGCAGAGCGATCGAAAGCGCAGAGCGACCAGCTCCTCATAGAACGGGTTGAGCTTACACAGGGGTGGAATCTGCACGATGGGTCGGCCAAACAGAGAAATGGTGCGTTCAAAGGGACATTGGGCCGGAATCACCGAACAGAAGGTACGAGCCATTTGGCGATCGTTGACCTCAATGTTGTCTAACCACTCACGAATGGGGCGCAGCGGTGCAAATTGAATTCTAGGTTTGTGGGATTTTCCAGCCGTCGCAGGCATTGCAACTTCGGAGGCAACCCAGATAAGACGGGCATCTTGAGGAGGTTCGGTCGTATAGTGAGAGCTTTCCATAATAGTTTGTTTCCTCACTTGCGTCGGGGGTTGGTTCATTCACCATCAGCTACACCAGTTCAACAGGGATTCTCGGAAAGGTCGCTGATTTTGATGAGCCTCTACCAAGTACTTAACGAATCGGAGATGGTTTAATCAGGAAACCGTCAAGATAATATCACCATTCTCTGATGCATTTGTCTATCCAATGGTTCCCGACGCAAATAAATTTTGAATGGGCAAAACCACTGAACTTCTGTAGAGACCATTCTTCCATTTTAGGAGTAGAAATAGGGAAAATACTGGGGAAAACCGTAAATCCTTCTGTAGGGATAATAGGACATTCCAGGGACTTAGGCCACTTCTTCTAAGTCTAAGCCTTTAGAAATATCTACTAAAAAATTTCAGGGTTATCTCTTGAAATTACGCTTATGATTAAGCCAAATAATTTTATGAATGAATGATCCCCATGTTCGTAATGAGTTCAGGTTAAGGGGATGGTTCTTCCTGGGGATTTTTCTTTTGAATTCATTCAGGCTCCCAGGAAAGTTTGGATTTGAAACTAAAGCATGACTTTTTGGAGTCATCGTTTCCCCAGATTATCTGAAATGCCCCGTTCTTCAACCTCTGCCTCTATGCGAACCTCTTACCCCCTATCTACTTCAGAATCTGAAACCCGCACCCGCATTCTCAAGTCGGCTTTACGGTTATTCTCTCGTCAGGGCTATGACGGCACGACGACTCGTGATCTGGCAGAAGCGGCGAATGTTGCTGAGGGCACCCTATTTCGCCACTTTCCCAATAAAAAGGCGATTCTCATTGAAGTCGCGACTCAGGGGTGGGTGGAGATTCTCACTGATCTGCTCACGGAATTGAGTGGCATGGAGAGCTACAAGGCCGTGGCCCAGGTGATGAAGCGACGGATGATACATCTGCATGACAATGCGGATATGTTGCGGGTGTGCTTTATGGAAGCCCAGTTTCATCCGGATTTGCGGGATCACATTCAGACGGAAGTGATTGCCAAAATGACCGATGTGGCCGAGGCATTTTTTCAAACGGCAATGGATCAGGGCGTCTATCGGCCAATGGATGCCAAGATGGTAGCTCGTGTGTTTTTGGGGATGTTTGCGATCGCGGGGTTCAGCCAGAGCACGATTATGCCCCCTGGAGCCGCCGCTGCCGAAATGCAATCGATGGCGGAAGGGTTAGCTGACATTTTCCTGCATGGTGTCCTGGCTCACCCCGAATCTTAAGTTTTGTAGGATGTGTGAGGCGTTACGGCTAACGCCTCAAGGCTTGAAGTGTCTGACGGAGATGCATTACGCCGCTCTACCACATCCTACGTGGGAATTTGAGTGATGAAATTTTGAGATCTTTGCCAGAATAAAAGTTGTCAGGAGGCAAGGGGATGACCACCACCAAGCAGACACTCACCTTTGACGAGTACTTGAGCTATGACGATGGCACCGATGAGCGCTATGAGTGGATTGATGGAGAATTAGTCGCATTGCCACCGCGCATGGTTGTAGAAGTCGTCAGCCCAGGAAGAAGTAACTGGGAACGGGATTACGATCGCAAGCGTGCTCAATACGAAAAGGTTGGGATTCCGGAGTGTTGGATTATCAATCCTGAATTGCGTCTCATTCTCGTCTTGCAGCTTGAGGGCGCAACCTACCTTGAACTGGGGACGTTCCAGAACGGCACCCGAATTCCTTCGCCAACGTTTCCGACCCTACATCTGACCCCAGATCAAATTTTTGCGATATTGGAGAATTAGACAGAATGGCCGATCGCAAGTCACTGGCCCAAGTCCTGCAACAACGGCGGGAGAAGTTAGCTGCCCAGTTTCCGGCTCCCGTGCTGCTGTGGTCCGGTCAAAGTAGTTCTCGCAATTTTCCGGCGAATACCTTTCCGTTTCGGGCCAGCAGTCATTTTCTTTACTTTGCAGGATTGCCGCTGGAAAATGCCGCGATTCGCTTAGATCAGGGGACATTGACTTTATTTATCGACGGTGGCAGTCCGGCAAGTGCTCTGTGGCATGGAGAGTCACCCACCCCAGAAGCGATCGCGGCCCAGATGGGAGCCGATGCTGTTTATCCACTGGCTGATCTGGAACGCATGACCGCAGGCTGTGCCACGATTCCAGTTCAGGATAGGGCCACTCAAGCGCTGCAATCTCAACTGTTGAACCGGGCGATCGCTCCTATTGATGCATCCGACTCCCTAGATCGGCAGTTAATGCAGGCGATCATGGCGCTCCGTCTGGTTCATGACACCTATGCTCTGGCAGAATTACGTCAGGCAGCGGCGATCAGCATCCAGGCTCACAAAGCGGGAATGAGGGCGCCCCCAACAGCGAAGACGGAAGCGGAAGTGCGGGCGGCCATGGAAGCTGTAATTCTGGCCCATAATGCAACGACGGCTTATAACAGCATTGTCACCGTTCATGGCGAGGTGTTGCACAACAATCACTATCACCATGATTTGCGATCGGGCGATCTACTGTTAGCTGATGTGGGGGCAGAAGTTGCCTCCGGTTGGGCCTCGGATATTACCCGCACCTGGCCCGTTTCAGGAAAATTTTCCCCGACTCAGCGATCGCTGTACGAGGTGGTGTTGCAGGCCCACGATCGCTGTATTGCCGCGATGCGTCCGGGGGTGGAATATCGGGATATTCATCTGCTGGCGGCTCAGACGATCGCAGAGGGATTGGTCGATTTGGGAATTTTGCAAGGCAGGGCTGAGGACTTAGTGGAGCGAGATGCCCATGCCCTGTTTTTTCCCCATGGGGTGGGCCACCTGCTGGGATTGGATGTGCATGATATGGAAGACCTGGGCGATCTGGCGGGCTATGCGGCGGGAAGAACGAGGAGCGATCGCTTTGGCCTCTGTTATCTACGGCTCGATCGTCCGTTGCAACCGGGAATGCTGGTGACGATCGAACCGGGCTTTTATCAGGTGCCTGCAATCCTTAATGATCCAGAGCGGCGGGAAACCTATCGCGATGCGGTGAATTGGGATCGGTTAGCGGAATTTCAGGATGTGCGGGGAATTCGGATTGAGGATGGTGTGCTGGTGACGGAAACGGGTACAGAGGTGTTGACGAAGGATTTGCCGACTCAGGCGGATGAAATTGAGCAACTGATGGGCCGTACTGACAGTCAGTGATGTCCTGAGTAAAATAGCGTCAGCCCCTTCATTCCTGAAAAGAATTTGTGAATTCTGCTCTGGTCAGTCTGATTACTGCTCTCATTCTTGCAGCATCTCCCAGCCCCAGCCCTTCACCGTCCCCGACTGATTTCGTCTCTAAAATTCGGGGGGAGTATGGAATACCGGAGACGTTAACCTGGATGGTTGCGCTCATCGTAGGTCTTGGAGTCCTCGGCGTTGGTGTTACGTGGATCACAAACCTGCTGCAAAATTCTGAAAAGCTGGCTGGGTACTGGCAGAAATTACTCACTTTCTTTCAAGGCGATCCGGCTAAA
>JBBIQC010000234.1:5339-7158 GCA_037442585.1 Oscillatoriales cyanobacterium bin_317 | reverse complement strand
GGGTCGCGTCGGTTTAGCAACTATTGGTGGGCCGCGGTGGTAACACTGGGAGCCGGAGGCTTCTTGTTAGCGGGTATCTCTAGCTATTTGCACGTCAATTTGCTGCCTTTCTCTGATCCCACGCAACTGGTTTTCATCCCTCAAGGACTCGCAATGGGATTCTACGGTCTGGCCGGTACTCTGTTTGCGCTGTATCTCTGGTTCACCATCGTCCTGGATCTGGGAGGCGGCTATAACGAATTTAATCAGGAGACTGGAGAAGTTAAAATTTTCCGGTGGGGCTTTCCGGGGAAAAATCGCCGCATTGAAGTGACCTGTAAAACCAGTGATGTCCAGGCTGTGCGGGTTGATTTGCGAGAAGGCTTGAATCCTAAACGGGAATTGTATCTGCGGGTCAAGGGAATGCGGGATATTCCCCTCACTCGTGTTGGACAACCGATTCCCCTGTCGCAGTTGGAAAATCAGGGGGCTGAACTGGCACGTTTCTTAGCGGTGCCCTTAGAAGGTCTGTAACGATCGCTGGAAAAGGTGCTGAAAGAACGTAAGCTTAATGGTTGCTAGATGAAACAGTCCGGCCTGGATTTCAGTGTTGAGAGTTGGGTGGTTATGATGCAGAAGTTATGGCGGTCTTTGCTGGTATTTATGCTGGTGGTAGGGACATTGATGGTGGGTAGTTGCGCGGCCCAACCGAATACTTCCCTGTCTGCCAGTCCTTCCCCCAGCCAATCCATTAGTCCTACTGCGATCGCTAGCGTTGACACCAATCTCCCAGCCTTAAATGGCAAAGCAACCGTAGACATGGTGGTGAAGGGAGAAACCGTCACCATTGAGGTGGATGGGACGAATGCACCCGTTACGGCAGGCAACTTTATTGATCTGGTTCAGCAAGGTGTCTACAACGGACTGGTATTTCACCGAGTTGTGCGCGATCCCCAACCATTTGTGGTGCAGGGAGGCGATCCTCAAAGTAAAGATACTAATTTTCCCGCCGAACGTTTGGGAACGGGCAGTTATATTGATCCGGCGACATCCAGACCTCGTTATATTCCTCTAGAAATTAAGCCCCAGGGAGCCGATAAACCGATTTATCATCAAACCCTGGAAACCGCTGGCATTTCAACTAAACCAAAACTGCGTCATACTCGTGGGGCCGTAGCGATGGCAAGATCATCCCTGCCCGATTCAGCCTCCTCCCAGTTTTATATAGCCCTCACTGACCTCAGCTTTTTGGATGGCAACTACGCCGTGTTTGGGTACGTTACAAAAGGCATGGAAACCGTAGATCGAATTCAACAGGGCGATCGTATTGAGTCGATCAAGATCGTCAAGGGTGGAGAAAATCTGAAGAAAGGGTGATTGAAATTAGGAATTTTGACTTAGGAATTACGCATAGGTGACAGGCTGGAATGGCTTGTTCGCAAGAAGTGGTGGTGACTGGGATTGGCCTGGTTTCAGCACTGGGTTGTCTGGAATCAAGCTGGAAAAAGGTATTAGCGGGTGAATCTGGGATTCATCCAGGACAACCGTTTCCTGAACTGGCTCCCTGTCCTCTCGCGTTAATGGATCACTATCCTGCCAGACTAGAGCCTTTAACTGAACAAGTGGTTCAAGCGGCCCTACAGGATGCCGGTCTATCACCTCCTTTGCCGGATTGCGCCATCGTTGTTGGTTCCAGTCGAGGCAACCAGGCCCGCTGGGAGGAATGGGCAACGCCACACACAACACGCAACACTCCACACTCACTCCCCAACCTGCCCCCAACCTGGCTGGACACTTTACCTCATACCGCCGCGATCGCCGCCGCTCAGTACATCGGTAC
>JBBIQC010000234.1:0-5329 GCA_037442585.1 Oscillatoriales cyanobacterium bin_317 | reverse complement strand
GAGGCTGTACGATCACCGATGGCCGCTTGTGCTACGGGACTGTGGGCGATCGCCCAGGGCTATGAACTGATTCGATCGGGGGAGTATGACCGGGTAGTGGCTGGAGCCGTGGAAGCCCCGATCACGCGGTTGACCATTGCCGGATTTAACCAGATGGGTGCCCTGGCTCGCACCGGGGCGTATCCCTTTGACCGCGATCGCGAGGGACTGGTGCTGGGAGAAGGAGGAGCCGTACTGGTGCTGGAATCAGCAACTCTGGCCAATCAGCGATCGGCTCCGGTGTATGGACGCATCTTAGGATTTGGCTTAACGGCAGATGGCTTTCATGTGAGTGCGCCAGAACCGGGAAGTCGGACCGCGATCGCTGCCGTGAAGCAATGTCTGGAGCGGAGTGGCCTGTTCCCAGAGGAAATTGACTACATTCATGCCCACGGTACGGCTACAGAATTGAACGATCGCAATGAGGCGCATCTGATACGGACGCTGTTTCCCCACAAACCGCCAATTAGTTCCACGAAAGGAGCTACAGGACATACCATCGGAGCCTCTGGAGCATTAGGAGCGGCATTCTGTTTGCTGGCCCTCCAACAGCAGATCGTGCCGCCTACTTCAGGGCTGAAGCAGAGTGAATTTGATCTCAATTTGGTGACAGTTGCGCGATCGACGGCACTCCAAACCGCCCTGTGCTTCAGCTTCGGGTTTGGGGGTCAAAATGCGGCGATCGCGCTCCGTCGTTGATTACTCTACAGGTTCCAGAGCAGCGGATTGATACCAGAGTTCTGGCAGGGCAACTTGTTCCACGATCGGGGTGTGTCCCAACCATTGAGTCGCTAATTGACTGAAAGTATCGGCACAGCCACTGACATAGAACCGGGTAGGATGGGGTGATCGTAAATTTCTCAATCCCAAAAGATCCAGTTCACGAGCCGCGGCGGCCACCACATGGGCGGCTGGATCAATCAATTGCACAGAGGCAGGCAAAATGCGCCGCAGTACTGGAGCTAAATGAGGGTAATGGGTACAGCCATAAATTAACGTATCGATCTTTTGCTCAATCAGCGGCTGCAAGTAACTTTGAGCGACCGAGAAGGTGTAAGGATCCTCAATCCGGCCCTGCTCGATTAAGGGTACAAACTCAGGACAGGGAACCTGCCAGACTGATGTATCGGGGTTAGCTTCTAAAACGGCTCGTCGATAGGCATCACTGCTCACCGTTGCAGGAGTGGCAATCACACCAATGCGTTTGCCTTGATGCACAGCGGCTCGCGCTCCCGGCAGAATCAATCCCAGGATCGGCAGATTAAATTCAGATCGCACCGTTTCCAGGGCCAGGGCAGAACTGGTATTACAGGCCATGATTACCATCTTGGTGCCCTGATTCACCATCCACTGCAGAATCTCGCGGACAAATTGCAAGATCTCGGCCTGCGATCGCGTTCCGTAGGGCAACCGGGCGGTATCCCCAAAATACACGACAGACTCTTGCGGAATCTGGCGATATAACTCGCGTAAAACCGTGAGTCCACCTAAACCACTATCAAATAATCCAATCGGGGCTGTATTGTGATGAGTAAGATTGTGATTGGCAATGGGCAAGTTACTAATTGCATACTGATGTTCAAACACTCCACACACCTCTTGTTACTGAGAAAGATTGGCTAGCTTGGCCAGCAACGAGACTAGAACCGTGCAGTTCTCTGCAGGTACTGTAGAATACCACGGGCGATCGCGCCAGCCATCTGCGTCCGGTAAGAGGAGTTGGATAACCGCGCTGCATCATCCTGACCCGTGACAAACCCTACTTCTACTAATACAGAGGGCATCGTCGTCTTCCGCAAAACATAGAAGCGGGCCGTCCGTACCCCGCGATCGGGAATTCCCGTTGCTTGTAGGATACTTTGATGAATCGTTTGTGCCAACACCTGACCGGACTGATAGTAATAAGTCTCTAACCCACTCACATCTGGACGGTTAAGGCTAATAGAATTGGCATGAATACTCACGAACACCGTAGCATTCGCCTGTTCCGCCATTTGCACACGCGGTTCCAGATCCAGGTCGTATTCTCCATTGCGGGTAAGCAGCACAGAAACTCCCTGCTGTTGCAAAAAAGCCGTCACCTGTCGGCCAATATCCAGCACAATATCGGTTTCTTTGAGGCCACCAATGCCAACCGCGCCAGGATCCGGCCCACCATGTCCAGGATCGATGACAACCAGCAGGCGACCCGTGGCAGCACGAGCAACTTGAGGTGCAGGAAAAGCAACAGGCTTAGGAAGGATGGCAGGTGCAGGTGGAGTGCTGGGAACAGCCTGGGCTAAGGTAGCAGGTTGAACCGATGGGTACTGCAACTGCAAGGTCAACATTCGTTGATTAGGCTGGCTCACCTGACCAACCTGCACTCCCTTCGCCGGTTGTACCAGGATGGAAACGGTTTGTGGGTTTTCCTGTCGAATTTTCAATTGAGCGATCGCGCTTCCAATGGGCGATCGTTGGACAGAATTCGCGAGTTGGGCAGGACTGATATCAATCCGATACGCTTTCAATGCGGTATCCCAGCGGCTGATGTACTGCAGCGATTGGTTGGCCCGAATGACTAATTGATTGCCGTCAAGCTGGACAGCTTCGATCGTGGCTATCGGGTTGGCCGGAGTAGAGGCAAGACTGAGGCGAGATAGGGAGGAGGCAGAGTTACTCGGATTGGCCAGTGAAGTTGGGGATGGGAATCCGGCAGCAGCAGGAGCACTGGTCGTCGGCACCACAACTGCCCCTGAAACAGCTTGCGGTACTGGCAGTTTGACAATCCACTGACGGGCCGTGATCCCCCGAAATTTAATCTGGTTCGGGTCTAAGGTATATCCCGGAGCCAGTTCAATCACTAAACGGGTGGTATCGCGATCGAACTGTCCAATCCGAATACTTTGAATCGCCCCACTCAACGATTCCTGAATGGCCGATCGCCCCAACACAACTCCTGGCAGATCGATCACAAGGCGGGTCGGATCACTGACCAGTTGAGCCTGGGGCTGGACTCCCTCATCGGTACTAAATTCAAACTGATTCTGGTTGGCGTTAAACTTCCAGGATTCCAGCTTGGTGGCTTGGGCTGGGGTCGCACACAAAAGGAGGGAGGAGGCAAGCAGCAGATAGCCAAGAACCTGCTTCATGATGATGGTTCAGGGGATTCACGAAAACTGCGACCAATATATACGCGATGACCGGAAACGGCGATCGCGAAATTACTGCCGTGTGTTCCAGCCTGAAAGCTTGCTGCCACGAGCATTCGCGTGTACTGGATCCAGGGACGCTCCCGACTTATTTAATTAACTTTTGTTAAGCTCAAAGGTGAGAATAACAAGGGTAATTCTGTGGGGAAAACCATGATTCAAGCCTATGCGGTTCAATCGCCCGGTGGCCAGCTAGAACCTTTTGCATACGATCCTGGCGCACTGAAGGAAGAAGATGTAGAGATTGACGTGGAATACTGCGGCATCTGTCACAGTGATCTGAGCATGATCAAGAATGACTGGGGGATCAGCCAGTATCCGCTGATTCCTGGTCATGAAGTAGTCGGCACAGTAGCGGCAGTTGGCGATCGGGTCACCACCCTGCAAGTCGGTCAACGAGTGGGATTGGGGTGGACTTCTCGTTCCTGTATGCACTGTGAATGGTGCATGTCCGGTGATCACAATTTATGTTTGACCGCTGAGGGGACGATCGTCGGTCGCTATGGCGGGTTTGCCAACAAAGTGCGTGCCCACCAAGCGTGGGCGATTCCGCTCCCGGATGGACTTGATCCGGCCACTGCAGGCCCCCTCTTTTGTGGCGGCATTACCGTGTTTAATCCGATCGTGCAATTTGATGTGCAGCCGACCGATCGGGTAGGTGTAATCGGCATTGGTGGCCTGGGTCACATGGCGCTGGAGTTTTTGCAAGCCTGGGGTTGTGATGTCACCGCATTTTCTACCAATCCGGATAAAGAAGCTGCAGCCCGTGAGATGGGAGCGAACCATTTCGTGAATTCCAGAGATCCCCAAGCTCTGGCAGCCGTTGCCAACTCCTTTGATGTGATTCTGTCCACTGTTAACGTCGATCTAGATTGGGGCGCGTATATCAATGCCCTGCGGCCTAAAGGGCGGTTGCATTTTGTCGGGGTCGTCCCACATGCGATTCAAGCTCAAGCCTTTGCCCTGATTGCTGGGCAAAAATCGGTATCCGGCAGTCCTCTGGGCAGTCCCACCACAGTCGCCAAAATGCTGGATTTTGCTGCTCGTCATGGAATTGCCCCAATCACTGAAACCTTTGAGTTCAATCAGGTGAATGAGGCGATCGCCCATCTGGAATCAGGCAAAGCCCGTTATCGCATTGTTTTGAAACATTAAAGGGCAAAGTTCCCCGGTTTCACCCGGATGGGTAGTTTTTCCATGAACTCTCTCAGAATTGGGTGGGATGCGATCGGAATGATCTTACAGTGGAAAAGACAAGGCATTCCTGATGGATATTCCTGATGCATTGTCTGGTTGATGCCACTCATTCCAATTCATCCCGTCTCATGCTGATTGAAAAAGTTCTCCTTCCGGCAGCCGCTATGACATTGGGATCGATTTTCAGCCGCGTCATGTGCGTTCACGGAGGAAAGTTTGCCAGTTGGATTCAGGAGCAGAGTGAGGATCCGCAACAAATTATTGAAAAAGCATCCGAGCAATACGCCTGGAACTACGCAAAGCGGCATGGGGTTTTAAAGGTTCTGGGGATGCGGGAGCCAGTGTCTTTGGAGTCAGTCTATACCCCTGTACAGTTTCTAGATCGGGATAGCCTGAGCCGCTTTGATTCGATCGAAGAACTGGAAAAAGCCTTTCGGGCGCAGGGAGAGCGCAGTTTTCAACGCAAACAGTCCCGGCAGCAGGATGGCCTCAAGGTTGCCAACGAGAAACAGTACCTGATGGTGTTGGGGGGGCCGGGAGCGGGAAAATCGACGTTTCTTCGCAAAATGGGATTGGAAGCGCTCAAAGGATTAGGTGGCGGCTATGCTCATGAGTGCATTCCGGTGCTGATTGAGTTGAAAAATTTTACGTCGGATGAGATGAGAATTGAAGCCGCGATCGCCCAGGAATTTGCGATCTGTAGCATTCCCTCCCCTGAAGCCGTCACCACCAGGTTACTGGAAGACGGCAAGCTATTGCTGTTGCTGGATGGGTTGGATGAAGTGCCCACCAAGAATGTGGACGCGGCCATTCGTCAGATTCAGAACTTTGTGGATCAGTACGACAAAAATCGCTTTATTGCCTCCTGTCGGGTCGCTGCCTATCGGCACAACTTTCGCCGTTTT
>JBBIQC010000233.1:0-7180 GCA_037442585.1 Oscillatoriales cyanobacterium bin_317 | reverse complement strand
GTCGTAAGGGCCGGATAACAATTGCTGCAATTCCCACTGATCCAAATCTCGGCCCAGTTGGGTCACGTTCGATTCTGCTTCCTGCAGCAGGGACTGATCCGCTTCCAACTCCAGCAGTTCTACGATCGCTCTGGCATCCTCCAGACTGGATTTCCACTGATCTAACTGCTGTACGTGGGACTTCAGATCATTCAATTCTTGCAACGTCTGTTGAGCAGCGGCCTGATCCTCCCAGAAGTCTGGTTGTGCTGCTAATTGCTCCAGATCGTGAATTTTGGCATTCAGAGCAGGTAAGTCAAAGATAGTCCTGAGCTTTGCCCAGGCGATCGCTTAACACTTCAACTTCGCGTTTAATCTCCAGTACATCCATCGTGTTCTAACTCTTGCGTAGCCATACAAATAGGAATCCTCTCAATTTTAGCGAGAGGTGCCCTGCATCGGTGCCCAAAAAACAGCAAAGGCGCGAAATCCGCGCCTTAGTCAAAGGTTATTGCTGTTTTCAGAGTTTATCAGGCAGAAAAGGAATTCCCTGCTCAATCTCGACCATTGAGAGCAATTAGCAGCCGCAAGATGAAGATAAACAGGTTGATGTAAGTCAGATACATTGACAATGCGGCGGAGAGATATTGCTCATCCCGATAAGTGCGGGGCAGAACAAAGAAATCGACCACTGCCGCACCGACGAACAGTAAGACCCCAATACCTGAAATTGCCACCTCTAAAAAGCTGGGGGTATGCACACCAAACAGGGCAAACCCAAGCTGAATCAGTAACACCACGAAGAGGGCACTAATCCCCAACTGAACGGTGCGACTGAGGGCCATCCCATCTTTTTCAGACAGGTTGGAGCCGATCTGTCGGGCGACAATAAAGGTGACACCGCATCCCAGAGCCGCAATGCCAATTCCCCAAACGCCAACATTGGGAGTTTGGAGAGCCACATAGACCAGCCCAGTCAGGACGTAGCCTTCGAGTAAGCTAAAGGTTGCCAGCAGGGGCAAAGCCACACTGTTATTGGCCTTTGCCGCAACACTGCTAGAGATAAAAAACAGCACTAAGGAAGCAATCAGGGCCACCCAGAAGGTTGGCATAAACAGGCCAGGGTTGGTTTCCAGGACATGTAACCCGCCGTAGGTGCCGATCGCGGTGAGAACAAGTCCTGCTCCCACATAAGGCAGCGCTTTAGAGATCACATTAGGCCCAACTAGAGCCTCACCTCTGGCTTCGCGAATTGCTTGCCGGAAGTTACTGGTACTACTCACGGGACATTCCTCCCAAATGTATTCAAATCAGCTTCTGAAAACATTGTGACCCAGATTTCCCAAAATTGGCCAGAGGAGGGGGAGAGAGTGAGGGACGGGGGGATGGGGGGAGGTGAGTAGGCGGGTGGAAGCAAGAGATGGTGGGATACTGGGAGTGCGGCAGAGTGGATGGATAAGTAGGAGAGTAAGGGAATGAAAGGAGGAACGAGAGGGGAAGCGAGGAAACCCATCCACCCATCCGCTCATCCATCGTTCCCAATCACCCGTCGCAGATAGCCTTAAACTCCAACAAACAATCTCTCGGCAGTCGGGTGCATTGGGGTTATGGGCATATTGTTATGCCGCCGTGTTTGAGCGATTGGCAGAGGGAACTGGCTCAGCGCCCATTGGATAGGCATACAACGAGACAACTCAAGGACTTTAAGGCATCATAGAAAGCCAAGTGTATTGATTCCTACCTTTGCCGATCGCATGTCCTTTGCCAACTTCACCAACCCCTACCGAAATCCAGCCGATGTTCCAGAGGACTATCGGAAGCACCCAAATTTGTCGAAGTTGTTTAAGGCGGACGGTTCCTACGTGCGTCCGGCAGAAGATCCAGTAACCATCTGGGCGATCGCCCTCTTACAGCAAGAATACGGTGTCCCACTGGATGCCCTCGAACTGGAACTGTATGCTGATTTTTCCGAAGGGACGCATCAGGGCGGACGGCGGTATCAGGGGCGGGCCGATGTGATTGTTTATGATGACCGCTACATCGGTGCCGGGGGTGGGTTGGATGTGGCCTTCATTATGGTGGAGGCAATGGAGCCGGGGAAGAAGTTTGAGGGCACGGAACCGGAGGGTTGGGTCGAGCACTTGAATCGCCTCAATGCTTATATGAGTGCGTCGCCCTCTGCTCGTTATGCCATCCTGACCAGTGGCACGAATACGAAAATCTATCGCCGTGATCTGGAGTATTCCCGTGCGCTTCAGGAAATTGGGGATTTACCGAAGTATGAAAGTGCCCGATCGGCAGCAGAGCATAGCCCGTTTAAGGTGATCCTCAATCCCAGTGAGCCGGATGGGATTCAGACGGGGTTGCAGCCGTTGACCCGTGACAAGTTTCGGGAGGTGTTGGGGGATACGCGATCGGGCTGTCACTCCATCCTGCGGGATAACGAGGGATTGCAACCCCAGGAAGCGGTGGATGCAATGGTCAAGTTTTTGTTTGCTAAGTGGTATGACGAGCAGGCAACGATCGACCTGGTGAAAGCAACGGGGGAGATGCGATCCTATGTGTTCAGCTATAAGCAGGGGGAAACTGACCCAGAGCGTTTGATGGTGCAGGTGCGAGACACCTTTTGATTTTGGGTGAGGAGGCAGTGGAGTAAACGTCTATTTTATTAAGGGTTATGGTCATGCAATTGCAACAGACTATTAAGTCCTTTATTCGTCCGGGAGAACAAAGTGGGTATGTCGCTGAATGTTTAGAGATATCAGTTATAACCCAAGGCGAAACCCTGGATGAGGTCGTCAAAAACCTGCAAGAAGCCATTGCGCTCCATCTAGAGGGTGAAGATCCGGCAGAGTTTGGGTTGGTCGCACATCCTTCAGTTTTAGTGACCTTTGAATTACAACCCAGCTATGCCTAAGCTTAAACGCCTGTCAGGTGCCGAAGTCATCGGAATTTTGGAGCAATTTGGCTTTCAGGTCTACAGCCAACGAGGCAGTCATATCAAACTGCGTCGAGTCAGCGAGACAGGCAAAGAAACACTCACCGTTCCTAATCATCCACAGCTAGATACAGAAGTCGAGCAATTTATAGACAGGCTTGCCGCTATATTCCAGAAACAGACCTCTTTTCATATTTCTATCAGTAGCAAAAACTTTATCGACGAATTAGGAGGATGAATGAACAAAGTCCTACACGCAACCTACCACGATGGCAACTTAGTATTAGATGAAAAACTGGATGCAGCATTAGAGGGCAAAAAGCTTACTCTGATTTTGGTTGAGGAGGAATTCTCTTCTCAGTCTGAGCTTGAGCAAAAAGAACGAACGCAGCAATTCCTGGAGTGGGCGCAAAAATATTCTGCCAAATTACCGCCTGACTATAAATTCGATCGCGAAGAAGCTCATGAGCGATAGAGGATTCTTGGATACCAACCTCTGGGTTTATTTCTTTGCCAAAGACCCACTCAGGCAGACATTCTCCAGCGAATTGAGCAACGCAGAACCTTTTCCCCATCCCAACACGACCTGCCTGATACTCTCACATTGCTTCAGGACGATCGCGCTGAATGAGCATCAAACCCGGTAGCAAGTACTATCCACTGTTTGAACATCTGCAAGGCTGTAATCAAGAGGCCGTGACGCTGACCTTCGCCGAAATCGAAGCCTTAATGGGTTGCTCACTACCCACCTCAGCCGTAAAGAAGAAAAACTGGTGGAGTAATCGGGATAGCTCTAGCGCACTGCAAGCGATCGCCTGGATCAGTGCAGGCTACCAGGTCGAGTCTGTAGATTTGACTCAACAGACAGTGACCTTCAGCAAATTTCAGGCACAATACAACATTCAGCAAAAAGATGGTGAAATTATCTGGCGACAGGAAGCCATTAAAGCCCTTCGCAACCACATGGGTTTAACTCAAGCGCAATTTGCTCAGAAACTAGGGGTACGTCGGCAAACGGTTAGCGAATGGGAAAATGGCGCGTATGATCCCGATCGCTCCACAACAAAATTCCTGGAACTTATCGCTAAACAGTCTGATTTCCCCTGCCTTCTCCAGAAAAATAATTTTTGTTGACTAATGTCCGGCCAGCGTTCAAAATACTGATAAGCGATCAGGTGTACTCCTGATATGAAATCTCTTACTGGTATTTTGTTATGAGCGGTGTCAATCTTCCTCCTAAAGCCCTCTTCCTCTCTCCCGATGGCAAAATCTATCCTGACGCCCTTATTTGTTCCGGGATGATCCCAGCAGAACTGAACGGCAAACCTTGTCCCTACGCTCAAAATGGACGCTTACCTGACTTGGTGCCCCTCGACGAAAACGATCCTGGCTACAGTCCCGATAAGGGCAAGCCTGAGGATCTATGTCCACCTTGTGCCAAGCAACAACTTGCAAATCTGGGACATTGGCAGGGGCACGGTCAGCAAACTTTTCCCGAAGAACTCTTAACTTTGCGCTTATTCAAATGCCGAATGTGGCTATGGCTTATTGTGCCGGGTTTGCATGATGCAGAACCAACAAAACTGATAACTGATAACTAATAAAGGTTTCTCGCACCGTTCGCTCATGCCAGCGAAACAAAGCGGCGATTTGCTCGACATACATCCCTTGATGGCTCAACCGAACGACTTCGGCCCGGTCTTTCACCCGTTGAGGAACTGTGGTTGCGGTGCGAAGCTCGAACAAGGTGCGATCTTCGGCAGCACTCAGAAAAACACATAGGCGATCGCCCACCTTTTCCCAGAAGCAAAGAGCGATCGCACTCACAGAACCGCGATCGCCCCACAAATTGAATCGACAACAGAAACCCGACCTCTCATCTGTGCCTCATCAAGATTTGGGTTATGAGTTTGAATTCGAGGGGAAGAGGGACGATCGCCTAATTGTTAGAGATCGCCTGGTACTTCTGGATCTTCGCCAAGAGTTTGTTGAGTAGCGTGTCGAATGTGCAGAATACGAACTGTGTGAACTTCTGGTTCTTCCAGAATGGTGAATAGAATCCGGTAGGAGTTACGCCCTTTGCCATAAAGTAGTTGCTGGATCTCCTGGCTAAAGTAGTTGTTCTCTCGTGCCAACGGGCAGCGTTTCGGCATTTGAGAAAGAGACTCAATGGCTTGCAATAGCCCTGAATACCATTGACAGGCTTTTGTAGCGGAAGTAAGTTGCGACAATCGTAGAAAAGCGCGATCAGCTTCTGCCTCTGCCACACTTGAAATTTCAATACGATATTTCATGCATCAGCAGGCAGACTGTACTTGCGGCGTTGTTCTTCGGCAAAATCTTCAAAAGTTCGGAATTTGCCTGTCTCAAAATCGTCTAACCCTTGCTGAATCCCTTGAATAGCCTCTTCGTAGTCCTGCTTCTCCCACTGTAGAATCCTGGCCAGCAATTCAGAAGCAACAAGGCTGACATCTTGACCTTGCTGATCGGCTCTTTGCCTGAGTAGTGCCTCTAATTCAGGACTGAGGGTGACAACAATGGGCATGGGAGTACTTCCTTTGACCTTGGCCTTTGCCAGGTATTCTAGCAATTGCAGGAGCGATCGCGATCGCCCACCATTTCCCAAAAATAAGGAGCGATCGTACTCAAAGAACTGCTGCTGTCCCACAGATTGCACTCACAGCAGTGACCCAGTTCTTATTTGTGCTTCTATAGCCTGTATCCTAAAGTTACCAATACTACTTCCTCTAATCGAGCAAGTGTGTCAGCACTAATTTGGCCTAATCTCCGAATCAATCGTGTCTTATCCAGTACGCGGATTTGAAAACACAATGCAACTGAATTCTGCGTTAAACCACCATCCCCCTGCTGAATTGGCAGGCAAATGGGCAATGAAGCGCGGCGCTGATTTGTAGTCAGAGGAATGGTGATGACTGTTGTAGAAAACTGAGAAATAATATCATTTTGGAAAATAATGACTGGACGAGTACCCGCTTGCTCGGAGCCTTGAGTAGGATCAAGATTGACTAACCAAACTTCTCCTCGTTTAGGTGTTTCAGTCATTGCTGATCTTCCTGAGCTAGCATCGCCACATAATCGTCCATACCAGTTTCAGCAAGCATTCGGTCTTCTTCTGCGAACTCCGCTGCAAGGGAAGCTAACTGTGCAGGATCAAGAGCAATACGACGGCGTTTATCTCGAAACTTGAGGAAGGCAATGAAGTCAGCGACTTGCTGAAGTTGCTCGTTGGTGAGTTGGTCAAGGTCTTGCTTTAGAGCTTCGCGAGTTACTGGCATAACAGCAGTCAGGTTAGAGGATTTTTCAGCTATGGCTTTATTGTAAATAATTCGTCTCAAGCTGAGAGAGTGGCGGTCGCCGTCCACCTTCCCCACTCCGCTAATGCGATCGCCCGCTAAAAACCGCGATCGCATCACCATCCACTTCTCCTCAATCATTAGAGCGATCGCACTCAGAATGGTGTGTTCAGATATCGCCTAATGTTCTGTTTGCGATCGCTCTTCGAGCCATCGTTGAAATGACTTCTGGCTTTCTCCTGATGCCTGACCCAAAATGAGATTTTTAAGACTGATATCTTCGTCTAAACTCAGCCAATGAACTCCCTGACCGCTGCCAATTAACCGCCAGTTATTTCGCTCTTCAACAGAACCGTGTAAAAGCCGGGGATACCAGACTAGGGGAACCGAGATAGTGCGTCCGTCTGATAAATTAACCGAGAGCGTATCCTCCGTTACGACTACATCTTGAATTCTTGCTAGTTCAATCAGTTCCATCACTGAAGAAGTCATACCAACCCGTTAATAGTTGCTGTTGATGCTCCTCAACCAGTTTCTGAATACGATTAAGTTCTGCACGATTAAAGCCGCGATTGCTTTGTAGCCGAACAGGACTCAACCAGAACTTAGCTTCATTACTCTCCCGCTCAATATGAACATGGGGTGGCTCATCGCGATCGCCTGCATAACAGAAGAAACGGTATGCGCCAATTCGTAATAAAGTAGGCATTCAGAAGTGGTGATTTCCTTGCCTAAACCGTAATGGATCTGGAGATTGCTGTCAATCCACACTCAGGAACTATAGAGGTGATCGCCCATAAAGAACTGCGATCGCTTTTCCATCCATTTTCCCCAACTCGAAAGAGCGATCGCCCGTAAAGAACCGCGATCTCATCACCACCCACTTTTCCCATCTGTTCCATGAAGTTTATTTCAATCGGATTCTTCAAAAAGAGTCGGAAAGTCACGG
>JBBIQC010000232.1:0-7184 GCA_037442585.1 Oscillatoriales cyanobacterium bin_317 | reverse complement strand
CGGTCGTAAGGTTGCAGCCAGGGTCGCGGGATCTTCTCCGGGTCTCACGGCTCGTTTTCTGACGGGTACCGATTCCCCCGTTAACAGTGATTCATCCACCGTCACATGGGTAGACCAGAGCAGCACCGCATCCGCAGGCACCCGATCGCCCTCGGACAGCACAATCACATCACCGCGCACCACTTCCCGTCCGGCAATCCGCTGCCGTTCTCCATCCCGAATCACCAGGGCCCGGGGACTGGAGAGATCCCGTAGGGCTTCCAGCGATCGCTCTGTTTTTTGTTCCTGGTAAAGGTTGATCCCCACAATGAAGACCACAAACCCTAACAGAATCAAGGCTTCCTGGGCATCCCCTAACAACAGGTAAATGATTCCGCAGGCCAGCAGCAAGAGAAAAATTGGCTCCCGTACAATTTCCCAGGCGATCGCTAGAAAAGTCCGATGTTGCGTTGATGGCAGTTCGTTATACCCATCTCGCTGCAGGCGATCGACAGCCTCCTGCTGAGACAATCCGTTAAACTGCTGCTCCTGAGCCGGATTCCCCATAATTTCCCACCTGAATTTTGATTACCGTTCACCTTATCTGTTGGCAGGCAAAAGCCAAATTACCTGCAATCCAGTGTTGCATTCTAGGTGAAACAGTTGGGGAAGTTGTGAGGAAAGCAGGAACTCGATCGCGATCGCCCGTGCCAGGAAGTTAGCTGCCTTCGCTGTTTTGATTAACTAATGTCTACAAGGGTAAAGTTTTATCGTATGCTCTTAGGCAATACTCTGTAGATTCATGCCACACCCAGTAGCGCAATGGATTTAAATTCCTTTTAATCTGAGCATCGCTTGACTTTTCTCTGTCTACTACACGGCTCATCTGAATGCATATTGCTTGGCTTGGAAAAAAATCTCCTTTCTGCGGCAATGTTACTTACAGTCGGGAAGTAACTCATGCTCTGCGGGAATTTGGGCATCAGGTCAGTTTTTTTCACTTTGCTCAGGATGAACCTCCGCCAGACAATTGGCCAGCAGACGATCACGAAATCTCCATTCCCTTTCTCTACCAGTTGCAAAACGTTTACACTATCCCCACCCTGCGCTCGAAAAAGGTGTTAACGCAGGCACTGGAGGAACTGCAACCGGATATTGTTCACGCTTCCCTGACCCTGTCTCCCCTCGACTTTGCTCTACCGGAAATTTGCCAGGATTTAGGACTGCCCCTGGTCGCCACCTTTCATCCTGCCTTCGATCGCAAGCTGCGGAACATCTCTTCTGGCACCCAGCACCTGGCTTACCAACTCTATGCACCCTGGTTGGCTCAGTACGATCGCGTGATTATCTTCTCTCGCCTGCAGCGTTCCATTCTCGTCAAGTTGGGGGTGCCTGCAGAACGGGTGGTCGTAATTCCCAATGGCGTTGATATTGAGAAATATTCTCCTGGCCCTTCTACCCTGAAAACTGAACTGGAGGCCGATCGAGTTTTTCTCTATCAGGGTAGAATTTCTCCCGAAAAAAACGTGGAATCCCTGCTGAAAGCCTGGAAGCAGGCCCGCATGGGTTCCCGCTCCAAACTTGTGATCGTGGGTAATCATGGGCCATTAGCGGCCTCCCTCATGCCTTTCTACGGCCCGGAACAGGGGATCGTCTGGATGGGATTTATTGCCGATGAGCCGCGACGCATTGAAATTTTGCGGGGAACTGATGTTTTCGTTCTGCCATCTCTGGTCGAAGGTCTGTCTCTCTCCCTATTAGAGGCCATGGCCTGTGGGGTGGCCTGTGTTGCTACGGATGCTGGTGCCGATGGAGAGGTGCTGGAAGCGGAAGCAGGCGTGATTTTAAAGACTCAAAGTGTTGCCATTCAATTGAAAACCTTGCTTCCCCAATTGCGCGACCATGCGGGCTGGACGGAGGCATTGGGGAGAAATGCGCGTCAACGAGTGGAAGAACGCTACACCTTGAGCAGCAATATTCAAAAAGTGATGGAGCTGTATCATGATTTGCTGGCAGAACAGGCATCCTTAAAACGGGTGCAGCATTATAATAGCCACTCATTCAGCGATCGCTTCAGCAACAATATTCTCCGCTCAGGTCGTTCTTAGCCGTTGCCGCAAGAGATCCAAGTATATTGCGATAAATCAGCGGTTTCCGGTTTGTGAACTAGGATCGCGGTAGTTATTTGCGTAGTATTGTTCTTCCCCCATGCAATCCCTTCCTGAACATTCCAATCCCAAACGCCCCCTCTGGTATGCCCTGATTCACGGAGTCACTCATGCTGTTCCTAAAGTACTGCTGCTCAGTTCTCCCTTCATGCTGATCTTGCTATTTCTCTCCTTCAATACCATTCAGGAACTCCGGCAAGATCTAAAAAAACTGAACCATCAGTATCATCTCCTCCAAAAGTTGAATCAGCAATTTCACCATAAACCAGACACAAAGAAAATACACAATTCATTACAACCCTTAGACTCGCTAAAGAAATAAATCTTATCCAAGTCCAGAACTGTAGTTTCTCTGATCGGAAAACGACCGTTCTCTGGCTGGACCGGGTTTAGTTAAAAATCTAAAAAATACTGTAATTTCTCAGGAAAATACACCTTCGTTGTGAATCACTGAGAATTTTGGTTAGGGATAGCTTCTCCCTGACTCTCCTTCCCTTCTGTCTTCTCCCCCAAATCGTTGTATTGTTTTGAAATCACCCTTTGGGGATGTTTAGATTTTGGGTTTAGAACGCTATGCCGCAGCCTACAATTGAATCTATTCTTCAAGAAAATCGTTTATTTAATCCGCCTGCTGAATTCTCTCAGGCTGCCCGCATCAAAAGTCTGGCAGAATATCAGCAACTCTACGAAAAGGCGAAAGCGAATCCAGAAACGTTTTGGGCTGAGTTGGCCGAGCAAGAGTTGCACTGGTTCCAGAAATGGGACACGGTCTTGGACTGGCAACCGCCCTTCGCCAAATGGTTCGTGAACGGCAAAATTAATATTTCTTACAATTGCCTCGATCGCCACCTGACCACCTGGCGCAAGAATAAGGTGGCACTGATTTGGGAAGGGGAACCGGGAGATTCTCGCACGCTCACTTACGCTCAGTTGCACCGGGAAGTCTGCCAATTTGCCAATGTTTTGAAGCAATTGGGCGTAACTCAGGGCGATCGGGTAGGCATCTATATGCCGATGATTCCCGAAGCGGCGATCGCTATGCTGGCCTGTGCCCGGATTGGTGCGCCTCACTCGGTGGTTTTTGGCGGCTTCAGTGCTGAGGAATTGCGCGATCGCCTGGTAGATGCTGAAGCGAAAGTAGTGGTGACTGCCGATGGAGGATGGCGCAAGGATGCGGCTGTTCCCCTGAAAGATCAGGTGGATAAAGCACTCGCCAATGATAGCGTTCCCAGTGTGAAGAATGTGCTGGTGGTGAAGCGCACTGGTCAGCATGTACACATGGAACCGGGCCGCGACCACTGGTGGCAGGATCTGCAAGCTGGCGTGTCTGCCGATTGTCCTGCTGAACCGATGGACAGTGAGGATATGCTGTTTATCCTCTATACCTCCGGCAGCACGGGTAAACCGAAAGGCGTGGTGCATACCACAGGGGGCTACAACCTCTATACCCACATGACGACTCAGTGGATCTTTGATCTGCAGGACACGGATGTCTATTGGTGTACCGCTGATGTCGGCTGGATTACCGGACACAGCTACATTGTCTACGGCCCTCTGTCTAATGGAGCCACCACGTTAATGTATGAAGGAGCGCCCCGATCGTCTAATCCCGGTTGCTTCTGGGATGTAATCGAGAAATACGGAGTGACAGTTTTCTATACCGCTCCGACCGCGATTCGTTCCTTTATCAAGATGGGTGAACATTTACCCAAGGCGCGGAATCTCTCTTCCCTGCGGCTGCTGGGGACGGTGGGCGAACCGATTAACCCGGAAGCCTGGATGTGGTACTACCGGATTATTGGCGGAGAGCGCTGCCCGATCGTGGATACCTGGTGGCAAACGGAAACCGGCGGTATTATGATCACTCCCCTCCCTGGAGCCATTCCCACCAAGCCAGGTTCCGCCACGTTGCCTTTCCCTGGCATTCTGGCTGATGTGGTAGATCTGGAAGGCGATCCGGTTAAACCCAATGAGGGTGGCTATCTGGCTGTTCGCTACCCCTGGCCAGGAATGATGCGAACCGTTTATGGCGACCCAGAACGATTCCGCCGCACCTATTGGGAACATCTTCCTCCCAAAGATGGGCAGTACGTTTACTTTGCTGGAGATGGTGCCCGTCGGGATGAGGATGGCTATTACTGGGTAATGGGCCGGGTGGATGATGTGATCAACGTGGCAGGACACCGTTTGGGCACGATGGAAATTGAGTCGGCGCTGGTGTCGCATCCGGCCGTTGCAGAAGCGGCTGTAGTCGGCAAGCCCGATGAGGTCAAGGGACAGGATATTGTTGCCTTTGTCACCCTGGAAGGGGATTTTGAACCCAGTAATGAACTCAAGGAAACCTTGAAGAAGCACGTCGTGGCAGAAATCGGTGCGATCGCCCGTCCCGGTGAAATCCGCTTTGCCGATGCCCTGCCCAAAACTCGCTCCGGCAAAATCATGCGTCGTCTGTTGCGATCGCTGGCTGCCGGTGAAGAAGTTTCCGGTGACACCTCCACACTGGAAGATCGGGGTGTGCTGGAGAAGCTGCGTCAGGGATGAGGAGGCAATGATGAGATGACGGGATGACGAGTAGATGAGTGATGAATCTCATGATTTCGTCATCCCATCATCTTCCCCTCCTTCTGCCTTCATGAGTCCCTGCTTATCCATTTGCAACTATTTCTACACAAAAATGCCCAAAAATTTATAGGTTCAATTTGAAATAGTCTGAGTACAATTTTACTGAAGGTTAAGCATTGAGATGGGGCATATTCAATCCCGATCTTGAGCATGAACATTGGTAATTACTGACTGCAAATTTGAGGAGTGGTCTCATGAAATTTGGGAGTCGTTTGATCAGTATCGCCTGCCCATGCGCGATCGCTGGATTGACTGCACTATCTTTATCGACTGTTCTGAGTTCTGGTGCGATCGCCCAAGTGGTCGTTACAGCGGGGAGCCAATACACCGATTTTCCGACAGTGGGTGGAGTGCCGTTTGGGCAAGTTTATAACGAATTTACCGAAGCGTACTTTTCCCACGGTCGCGACTTTTTCGGAAGTGCAAATATCCCTGGGCAGCTTAAAACGATTTTTGGTATCCCTGGCTTTCCAGAAAACTCAGCGGCAAGGGATGCTAAAGAGGTTAATCAGGTCTATCAAGCAACCATGTATCGGCAGCTAAATGCAGGTCCCATTGTTCGCACCTTAGATCTGCCCACCCCCTTCCCCGCCTCCTTGCGAACCCTACCTCGCCCCGCTGTTGCCATTCCAGTTCAAGCCGTAGAACCTCCTTTAGCGGCCCCACCTCCAATGGCGCGTCCCTTACCTCAAACTCCTCCGGCCAAACCTGCAGGCCCGGTTCCCGCTTTGTGGTGAGAGAAGCGATTGGTGAGTCAATTAATGCGATGCCAGGGAGAATCCAGGGTGCAGGGGTCGAACCTGCCTGAGGCGAATTATGAGTTCGCTGCCTAAACCGCTCGGCCAACCCTGGCTAGCCCTCATTGTAAGCGCTCTTCCTGCAAATTGCATAAAATTCCCTGGAAACTGATTCTCCAAAAGCCGGGATTCCTGTTGGGATCTCGGTTTTTCAGTTGGGAAACTGACCTCTGGCACGAGGCGCATGGAAAGTTTTGTTAACTTAAAACTCAAAACTTTTTGAAACGTTTCTGTCGAATTGCACAGATCCTGTCTAAAATTGCAACTACTCTATTTCATCTGGGACGAAAGCTGTCCCTGCTTCCGTGAAATTAGAGGGTAATTTCTGGTAGCGTAGTTCGTGGCGAGCGATCGCGGTTAGGTAATAACTCATGAAATGGAATTCAACAATTGGGCTGACTCTCATTCTTCTGGCAGCAATGCTGGGGGCCGGAATCATGAGTGCCGTAGCCGGAATGAAGGTGGGTCGAGAAGCGCTCAAGGGAATTACCCAACCGGACACCCGCCCTACGAATAATCTGACTAAACAGGGTGGGAATGGTTCTCGTCGGGATGACCTGATTCTTTTGCAAGAAGACAAAATTATTGCCAGTGTTAAAGAACGGATGTCCGGTGGAGCCGGGGGCACTAATGCCGCTAAACCAACCCCAGCCCCTGTGAAAGAAGAACAGGCGGCTAAATTTCCCGTCTCCAGCGAAAGTGATGGGATTATCTTGAAAGTCAACTCAGCGCAATTTCAGGACGAGTCTCTGGCCCTATCTGTCTCCTTACAAAACAGCAGTAACGATCCAATTAAGTTTCTCTACAGCTTTCTGGAAATCAAGGATGACCAGGGCCGCACCTTAAGTACCAGCACCGAAGGCTTGCCGTCTGAATTACCACCTTCCAGTCAGGCCTATTCCGGCACAATTCGGATTCCAGCCGCCTCTGTGGATAAAGCGACCAAACTATCGTTGTCTCTGGCTGATTACCCAGATCAGCAGGTGCAAATTCAAATGGCAAATATTCCAATTACTCGGTAGAGAATGGATATGCCCTTTTTGATAGCGGAGCACAGGGCAAGGGTGTGCGATCGACGGCGATCTCTGCGTCTACATTGGTTGCTTCGGCTGTGAATCAAGACCTGGTAAATCAACTCGCGACTGAATACCCGTGGCCAGAGGTTGCGGGGCGGTTACTGTCCGTTTTTTTGCTGATTGCTATCAATGCATTTTTCGTTACGGCTGAGTTTTCCATTGTCTCAGTCCGGCGATCGCGCATTAATCAACTGGTGGGGGCGGGAGACGTTCAGGCTAAAACAGTACAGGATTTGCAGCGTAGTATTGATCGGTTGCTCTCCACTACCCAATTGGGAATTACCCTTTCCAGTCTGGCTTTGGGATGGATCAGCGAAACCGCCATGGCCGGGTTAATGGCTTACTGGCTGACCCACTTACCCTTACCGCCTGCCCTGAATCAGGCCGTCTCCCATTCCCTGGCCCTTCCCCTGACCTTTCTGGTGATTGCCTACCTGCAAATCGTTCTGGGAGAACTGTGCCCCAAGTCGGTGGCATTGTTGTATTCCGAAGAACTGGCGCGCTTTCTGGGGGCACCCAGTCTGGCGATCGCCCGCATCTTC
>JBBIQC010000231.1:0-7188 GCA_037442585.1 Oscillatoriales cyanobacterium bin_317 | reverse complement strand
CTCCCTGACATTGAGCAACTCATCCTACAAGCCCAACTTCCCCGACGGGCAGAAGTCTGGAGCCTGACCGTATTTCGCAAGCTGGCTGAGGCCGAAGGTGCCGTTCATGGGGTGCCTCCGGAACAGGTTCACTTTCATGAAGTCGGTGCAACGGATGCCCTGGTAGACATTATTGGCACCTGTCTGGGTCTGGATTGGTTGGGAATCGATCGCCTCTACTGTTCAGCCTTGCCCACGGGAGGAGGCCGCATTCGGGCTGCTCATGGTCGCTTACCCGTCCCTACACCTGCTGTGTTGAAACTGTTCGAGATGGGCCAGGTGCCGATTTACAGCAATGGAATTGAGAAAGAGTTAGTCACGCCTACGGGAGCGGCGATCGCCACCACCCTGGCCACCCAATTTGGCCCTCCCCCACCCATGATTCTGCACAAAGTCGGATTAGGAGCCGGAAGTCGGGATTTGTCCCTACCGAATATTTTGCGGCTGTGGATTGGGGAAGAGACGGCAGAAGGCAGTAGGTTTGGAGTGGAGGAGTGGAGCGGTGGAGGAGTGGGGGAAGAAGAGGGAGATGGGGAAAGTGAGGAAGGTGAGAGAGAAATTCAAAATTCAAAATTCAAAGTTCAAAATTCTCGTGCCGCAATCCAAAATCCAAAATCCAAAATCCAAAATTTCACTCCCCCTAATCCCCAACCCCTAATCCCCAATCCCACCACCCAAGCCATCGCTGTCCTGGAAACCCAAATCGACGACTTGAATCCGCAGGCGATCGCCTATGTGCTGGAAGTTCTCCTGGAAGCGGGGGCACTGGATGTGTTTACGCAGGCGATCGGCATGAAAAAGTCGCGTCCGGGAGTGCTGCTGACGGTGATTTGTCAACCGGAGGACGTTGCTCGGTGTGAGGCGATTCTGTTTCGCGAAACGACGACGCTGGGCATTCGCCGATCGCTCCAGGAACGTCAGATTCTGCCGCGTGAGTTGCAATCTGTGGAGACAGCGTATGGGCCAGTACGGGTGAAGGTGGCCTGGGCGGAGGGACGCGATCGACCTCCTACGAATGTTCAGCCCGAATACGAGGACTGTGCTCAACTAGCCCGCTCCCATAATCAACCCTGGCGACAGATCCAGCGGGCGGCCTTAGAAAGCTGGTATCGGCAAAATGGCGTGGTGAGAACTTAACACTGAAAACTTAGAACTTTTTTAATGCAGTTCTGCCCAGCGCTGCTGCAAATCTGGAATGGAGAATACGGCCTGAAAGGGGATACCAGCCTGTTGATAAACTTCGGCTCCCCCCTGCTGGCGATCGACCAGGGCCAGCACTCCATTCACGACATATCCGGCAGCCTGTAGCCGTTCTACCGCTTTCAGGGCCGATTGTCCGGTCGTCACCACATCTTCCAATACGGTAACTGGAGTGCCAGGAGGTAAGGTTGGCCCTTCAATATACGCCTGGGTGACGTGACCTTTGGCTTCTTTACGAACGATCAGGGCTGTCAGCGATCGACCTTCGTAAGCGGCTACGACACTGGTGGCTGTAACCATTGGATCGGCTCCTAAAGTCAGTCCTGCCACGGCCTGAGTGTCTGCTGGCAGCAGGGATAGCAGCATCCGACCCACGGCTACACCCCCTTCAGGATGAAGCGTCACCTGTTTCCCGTTGATGTAGTAAGTACTTCGCTGTCCGGAAGAGAGGACAAAATCGCCTTCTTTATAAGCCACTTCGCAGAATAGATCGAGGAGTTTCTGCCGGAGGGTAACGAGATCAACGGTGGCAAGCGATAAGGAAGTCATCATGAATGCTGCACAGGATGGAGGTGTGAATTGATTGATGCGTTACCTTGGCACTCACGCATCCTACATTAAATTCGGTTTGTTGCTTGGCTGTAAACCTTCTGCAATCAAGCCGTAACTTCTTCAAAGTGAATAATGTCTTGGCGAGGATCGGCATGACTCACCCGCAGTTGCAGATGGTCGCCAGGATAAACGGAACGGGTAAACCGCATGGCTAATTCCAGACCCAGATCTTCGAGCAACACCAATCCCAGATTGTCCTGTTCCCGCAACCAGCGCAGCATTAAGGCGTGCCAGATCTCGTTGGGCGATCGCCGCAGAAACTCCAGTCCCCAATAACGGTTGGTTTGCCGCTCAACCAGAACTGCTTCCTGAACGGTAGTGCTGACGCTTAAGGTTAACTCCTGCATTTCCTCTGCTGAGAAGGGCAAAGGCGCACCCCGTAAGTGAGCTTTGATTTGGAAATGGGCCAACAAGTCACTGTAACGACGAATCGGAGAAGTCACCTGAGTATAGGTTTCCAGTCCCAAACTGGCGTGACGGGCCGGGGTAATGCTCATTTCACTGCGAGGCATACAGCGACGAATCGCACACGATCGCACCGGGCCTGCCGGGAGCAACAACAATTCTTCTTCAGACGGCAATTCAGGCTGGGGCTGATTGCGGAAGGGAATGGGGATGTTATGGGTCTGACCGTAGCGAGCCGCGGCTTCTCCCGCCATAATCATCATTTCTGCGACAAGTTGCCGAGCCAGGGAGTTGTGCAACACATCGATAGTAATTTCGCCGTCTTTCACCTTAATTGAGGATTCCGGCATGTTGATGCTGATCGCGCCCTGCGACTGCCGCCACTGTTGCCGACGCTTGGCCCACTGTGCGATCGCTTCCAGTTCCGACTCGCCCTGCACGCCTCCCAATTCCAGCATCTCATCCACATCCTCGTAGGTGAGGCGGTAGGTGGCTTTAATGTGGCTGGTATGAATTGAGTAGTTGGCGATCGCCCCCATTTCATCCAGAGTGATGCCAAAGCTGAGAGCGCAGCAGATCTGTCCCTGTCTCAGACTCATGGGGCCAGTCGCCAGTTCTGAGGGAAACATGGGAACCATGCCCGTCGGCAGGTAAACCGTTGTACTGCGGCGACGGGCTTCTAAATCCAGTTCATCTCCCGGTAGTACCCAGCGACTGGGATCTGCAATGTGAATCCACAGGCGTTGCTTGCCGTCTGGTAAATATTCCAGGCTGAGACCATCATCAATTTCGCTCGTACTTTCATCGTCGATCGTATAGACCTTGAGGTGAGTCAGGTCCAGGCGATCGGGATGCAGATCAGCAGGGGGAGAAGCTAAGCGGTTTTGCACCACTTCCAATACCTTTGGTGGAAATTGAGTCGGAATTTGACTGCGACGCAAAAATAAATTCTCATGGGGATCCCAGAGGCCCAGATCAACCAGAAGTTGAAAAGCGGCTTGCGGCGTTTCAGGTCGTTTCAAGTGTAACAGGGTTTCCAGGGCAGGTGCCCGGTGGGTTGCCTCCTCACCCAGTACGGCAAACCGTTCCAAGGCTTCTAAGCGAGGTCGATCGCCCGCCTGCCACTCTACCGATTCTCCTGCTAATCGCTGCTGCAGACGATCGATAAAGCCCTGCCACTCCCGTTGCCGCTGCGCCTCCATCGTCATCTGATGCTTCAGTTCGGCCACCTGAGTTTTAGAGCGAGGTTCGTACCGTTCGCCCTTGAGCTTGAAGTACAGCTTGTCTTCAGAGAGGAGCCAATGAGCGGCGTAACTGAGCGGTGGACTTTGGTCAGAAAACAGCAACAGGGCCATTTCCGCTGGATTAACGGTTTCCCCGTCTTCCACCAGCAATTCCCAGGCTACTTCCAGACTGGATGGATCCAGATAAGGCTCCACCTGCTGGATAAACCCCTTAATCTCGGAAGGCTTGTAGGAACCCTCCACCTCGTAAGTAATCTCGCGAGGATGCAGGGTATGAGATTGGCCACGATCGTCTATGGCAATCCAGTGCTTTTTGCCCTCTGGACGCTCTAAAACAGCAAGGCGACGGTGACGAAGCCACTCTGCCGCAGGATTCTCGCTGTTGGTTTTAAATTCGACAAGGGTTCCCTTCTCCATTGAATTCAACCGCTAAGGAGGTAGAGGGGCCCGACCTGAGACAAATTAACCTTCTTTGTTGATGAAGGGTAACAAAGCCAGAATACGCGCCCGCTTAATCGCCTGGGTCAGATCCCGTTGTTGTTTAGCGGTTAATCCCGTAATCCGGCGAGGCAAAATCTTTCCCCGCTCGGTAATAAACTTACGCAGCAGATCGACATCTTTGTAGTCGATCGGTTCATCAGGCTTGATCGGAGATACGCGGCGACGAAGATAGGTCATGGTTCGAGTGAAAAAGTTAAGAGTTGAAAGTGAAAAGTTAAGAGTAAAGAGTCAAAAGTTGAGAATTGAGCTATTGAGTCAGAGAAAAATCCAGTGCTGATTAATTCTTAACTCTTAATTCTCAACTCTTAACTACTTAATTTCTTTGTGCGGTGTGTGTTTGTTGCAGTGAGGGCAGAACTTTTTCAGTTCTAAGCGGGCAGTGGTGTTCCGCCGATTCTTTTTGGTGGTGTACCGGGAAACCCCTGGAGAGCGCTTGTCGGGGTTGGTGCGACACTCGGTACATTCCAGTGTGACAATAATACGAACATCTTTAGCCTTAGCCATAGTCCTACAAGCTCGATCGCGAGACAGAATTTAGACACAATCGTCTATTATTTCACAGGATGCCAAACTTCTGCAATGAGGAAAGGAGATGATTCCGGCCAGCGAAGCGGAACAACAAATTCTCAGCCTGGTACAGCCTCTGGATCGCGATTGCGATACGGAACAGGTGCCCCTGCTGAACGCTGCAGGCCGCCTTCTCGCAGAACCTGTAAGCAGTTCTCTTGACTTTCCTCACTGGGATAATTCAGCAATGGACGGTTATGCCGTTCGCTATGCCGATGTGCAGAACTGTACGCCCGATCGTCCTGTGACATTAATGATCGTTGAAGAAATTCCTGCCGGATACCAACCGCAAAAAATCGTGCAATCTGGGCAGGCGGCCCGAATTCTCACAGGTTCCATGCTTCCCGCAGGGGCAGATACGGTGGTGATGCAGGAAGACACACAGCGGCAGGGCGATCGAGTAACCGTTCTGACGGCTCCCAAACCGCATGCCTTTGTCCGTCATCAAGGAGCCTATTATCAAGCCGGAACGCCCCTATTACCCGCTGGATGCAAACTGCAGGCGACCGAAATTGCAGTTCTGGCTGCTGCTCAACAGGCCAATGTGAAGGTTTATCGTCGTCCTCGCGTGGCCATTCTGTCTACTGGGAGTGAATTAGTTGGCTTCGATCGCCCCCTGCAGCCTGGTCAACTGGTGGACTCCAACCAATACGCCCTCGCCACTCTAGTTGCCCAGGCTGGAGCAGAACCTGTGCCAATGGGCATTGTTCCGGACGACCCGGAGGCGTTGAGGGAGGCGATCGTCCAGGCCATCACCACTGCCGATCTGGTTCTCTCCTCTGGTGGAGTCTCTGTTGGTGACTACGACTATGTAGATCAGATTCTGGACGAACTGGGCGCAGAGATTCATATCCGCTCTGTTGCCATCAAACCCGGCAAACCTCTCACCGTCGCCACCTTTCCTACCCTCCCCATCACCCCATCACCTCATCACCTCATCACCCCTCCACCCCTCCACTCCCCCACCCTCTACTTCGGACTCCCTGGCAATCCCGCCTCTGCCCTCGTCTGCTTCTGGCGCTTTGTGCAACCCGCCTTGAACAAACTATCCGGCTTACCTGAACCGTGGGAAATACGCTACGTCAACGCCATCACGGTTCAGCCGCTAAACTCCGATCGCAAACGAGACTCTTATGTGTGGGGACAGCTAGAACTTATGAATGGTTCCTATCAATTTAAACCTGCAGGTGGTAGCCATAGCTCTGGTAATTTGATTAATTTAATCGGCACGAATGGATTAGCTGTCATCCCTGCTGGCGAAGCCGCGATCGCCCCCGGAGAACTCATTCACGTCCTACCCATTCCATAATTCATAACTCATAATTCTTAACTCTTAACTCTCCCATGCTTTCCTCATTTTCTGTGATCGTGCCAGCTCTAAATAAAGAGAAGGAAATCATCCGCACTTTGGAAAGTGTGGAAGACAGTATTCAGTACTTTTTTCAGCACTATGACGGAGAGCATCCTGTCACTGCAGAAATTGTGGTTGTCAATGAGGCATCCAGCGATCGCACCCTGGAACGAATTCTAGAATTCGCCCAGAACAAGCCTCATTGCAAAGTTGTCAATCATGGAAGACGAGTGGGAGCAGGGGCAGCCAGAAACACCGGAGTCAAAATATCTCAAGGAGAAGTTTTGTTCTTCTGTGATGGAGATGATTTGTACTTTAAGAGACACATTTATCTCTGTTTTCAACTTCTCAACCACAATCCAACAGGGGGTGCAAAAACTTTATTTACTCTGCCAACAGATCAGGGGTCGCAGGTCATTGATTTACCCAATCAACCTGTGGGAGTGGTTCGGACTGGGGTGTTTATGAAAGAGGCGATTCATCCTTTCTGGAAAGGAGCGATCGAAAACACTCTGCCGCAAAATCTTTGTATCCGTCGAGAGTGCCATGAATTCATTGAAGGGTTTCCCGAAGCAGCAATTCCGTATCATCAAACTGGCTGTGAAGATATCAGTTATGTTCTATGGCTGGCCAAATTCTTTAAGGTCTTGAAAGTGAATCTGGAAACGGTTGAATACATTCGTTACCCAGGCAATAATTTTGACAAGCAACTGAAGAAATTTCAAACATCACCTGAGCAATATCAGGATGATACCCCTGCTGATATTCAGGAATTACATAAAATTCGACACAAAATTGAGCAGGATAAATTGGCTTATTTAGTAGAAAAGCTGGGACGCATTGAGAAGACAGCAAACTTTGTATCCCTATTGAACTGGCAGCAACTTGGGGGCGAGTTTTTAGCTCAAAACAAGTTGCAAGAAGCTATTGCATTACTGGAACCAGGCGTGGGACTGGAACCAACCAATTCCGCAGCTAAGACACTGCTGGCGGCGGCTTACAATAACCTGGGTTCCACCTTACAAGGACAGGGGAAACCAGATGCAGCCATGCCTTATTTCAAACAGGCGATCGCGCTCAATCCCACTCTTGCCCATACCGATTTAGCTAGAATTCACTTTAATTTAGTCGCGGCCCTACGAGATCAAAAACAGTACAGCGAAGCCTACGCTGAGGTTCAAAAAGTTCTGCAACTGGATCCAACGCGGGTAGAGGCACAGACTGAAGCGGTTAAACTCAAATATTACATGGAAGTGATTCGTAAAGGTT
>JBBIQC010000230.1:0-7210 GCA_037442585.1 Oscillatoriales cyanobacterium bin_317 | reverse complement strand
AGCGATCGCGCCCAGAATTGGCAGCCAACCCTGCTGAAATTTGGCGGCGATGAATACCACCGTTTCAAAGCCTTCTCGCAATACCGCAAAAAAGATTAGACCAAAAATCCCCCAACCCGCATGGGAATCACTTTTCAGGGTAGTGCTGATGGCTCCCTCCAGTTCACCTTTTAGCTGGCGTGATTGCTGTGTCATCCAGATCAACATCCAACTTAGCAGGGCGATCGCTACGACACTAAACAGACTTTGCAGTAAGGGTTTGATCACGGGGGCATAGGTCTGATTTGCAGCCCCCACTGTCTGAAACACCAACACAAACACCATCCCCACCAGAGCACTGGCCCCTAATCCGGCTGCAATGCCGCCATAGACCCAGGAGTTTAAGCGAGACTGCCCAGCCTTACTGAGATAGGCCAGCACAATACCGACCACCAGAGCCGCTTCTACCCCTTCCCGCAAGGTAATGACAAAGGTTGGCAGTGCCGCAGTGAAATCAATCATGGACTATCAATCTCAATGAATCTTTACTGTCAATTGTAGGGTTTAAGGTAGAAGGCAGAAGGCATGATGTAAACCGTGTACTGCCAGCAAGTGCTGAGGGTTGAGTGCGGAGCAAGCATGCTTATTGATAGCTAGATGCAATAGGCTAAACATCTTCTCAAAATCCCCCTCCCCCCGATAAGGATTTCCTAATTTCTCCAAATTATTTATTAAAGCTAAAAGTCATCCCAAGATCTTGACAGATTATGGGCTTGGGCCTGATGCTCTTAATGAGAGTGCTTCGCATTAGCTGTAGATTGGAATCTTAAAAATCTATGTCTTATCGGTGTGAGGATGAATGCAACAGGCAAAATTTGGTCAGATTTTCGGGCTTAGTTCCCTGCTGTTAGGGATGGTGGCGATCGCCCCAGCCTCTGCCCAAGAAGCAGGCACGATGCCGGTCCCGATTACCCCAAATAACCTTGATCCCCTGACTTCAGATACAGCCCTGGATGAAGAGGCAGATCAGGTCACTTCAGTCTCTCAGCTAACGGATGTCAGACCAACGGACTGGGCGTATCAGGCACTGAAATCCCTGGTAGAACGATATGGCTGCATTGTGGGATATCCCGACAAAACCTACCGGGGCAACCGTGCCCTCAGCCGCTGGGAATTCGCGGCGGGCCTGAATGCCTGCCTGGACAAAATTCAGGAATTGATTGCGGCGGCGACGGCTGATTTCGTTCGCAAAGAAGACCTGGAAACCGTCAAAAAGTTACAGAGACTGTTTGCGGCAGAACTCGCCTCCCTGCGTGGTCGAGTGGATGCCCTGGAAGTCCGGACAGCCACCCTGGAAAAGCAACAGTTTTCTACTACAACCCGGTTAAATGGCGAAGTTGTTCTGGCTGGGGCTGGGATTCTGACTGGAGATAATGCTAGTGGGCAAGAGGCTCCCACCAATGCTATCCGGGGCGATCGCGTGCGGCTCAATTTTGATGCCAGCTTCACCGGAGCAGATTTGTTGAGAGTTCGTCTGCAAGCCGTCAATTTGCCACCATTCTCCAGTGTGCTGAATACACCTGAGGGCGACATCCGGGCGGCTGGGCCTGTATTCTCAACTGCTGCAGAGAACAACAACTCGGTCGGGATTGATGCCTTACTGTATCAGTTCCCGGTAGGGGAGAAGCTGATTGTGACTTTAGAGGCCAATGCAGGAGCCATTGATGATTTCACAGATACGATCAACCCCTTTCTGGATGGAGATGGGGGCAGTGGTGCTTTAACTGGCTTTGCAACTCGTAATCATATTTACTACCTGCTAAATGGCACAGGTCTGGGATTAAGGTATGTTCTAAGCGACCAATTTGAGATTAGTGCGGGTTATTTAGCTACTGATGCCGCCAATCCCAATCAGGGAGGGGGATTGTTTAACGGTCCATTTGGCACGATCGCGCAATTAACCATCAAACCTTCGGAAGCATTCGCTCTGGGACTGACTTATATTCATGCCTACAACAATGACTTCACAGCGAACGGTTCAGGCGGCAGTAACCGGGCCAGCCTACGGACTGCCTTGCTAAACAATCCAAATTTACCAGAAGCGTTGGCTCCCTTTGCGGGTCTGGATGTTCCCACCAGCACCAATGCTTACGGAGTTCAAGCATCTTTCCAGATCAGTCCTCAAATTGTTCTCAATGGTTGGGTTGGGTATACCAAAACTCGTACCCTGGCTACACGGGGTGTGCTGCCCAGAGGCGAACTGGATATCTGGAATTGGGCTGTAGGATTGGCTTTGCCGGACCTGTTTAAACCAGGAAGTTTGGGTGGCATTATTGTTGGGATGGAGCCACGAGTAACCGGGGTAACTCCAGGTTTGCGATCGGCGATCGGACGAGACAGCGCTATGTCGTTTCACGTCGAAGCATTCTATCAGTACCGGATCAATGACAATATCTCAATCACTCCTGGAATTATCTGGCTGACCAATCCCGACTTTAACTCAAGCAACTCAGATGTCGTGATTGGTGCCATCCGGACAACCTTCACGTTCTAACTGATCACCTTAGACTCAATCATCATCAGGAGGATGGGCAGAGCTTAGCGTGCCCATTCAAATCAGCCAGAATGACAGGATGAACACGGCGTTTCCCTTGGCCCATCCGACGTTTTTTCTAATTTCAATAGTCCAGACACTTTTGCGCCGAACCGCCCTCATCCCCCAACCCCTTCTCCCAAAAAGAGAGAAAGGGAGCCGGATTGAAGTCCCTCTCCTAAAAAGGGAGACGGATTTAGGGTGAGGGCTAAAGCTGACGGCGTGGCAAGGGTTTCCAGCATTTTCACAAAAACTGCCCAAAGTATTGGAATTTGCAAGAAGTCTATTCATTCTTCTGCCGAGAAATACAGGCTTCTTCATTAGAAGTTCACGGAAAGCCTCCCGATGGGTGGGGAAATGATGGAAAGAAGAACGTGTGAGGATCTGGCGGCAACTGTTGCCGGAAAGCCAACCGTTCTAACCCATGTGATTTAAGGTGCCATGACTACAGTTCCTGCTCAAAATTTCTCTCCCTCTTACAGTCCCAAGGGGCTATGCCGAATTGTTGGTTTTGCCTGTTTGGGTGGTTTTCTAGTCGATCTGTTTGTCCTGACCTTGCCGCCTGCCTTCGGTACAATTCAATGGCGCATCACGTTCTTACAGCAACTGGCAGATCGAAGTGTAATTCTGCTGTTTGGCATGGCGCTGATTATGTATGGCATTCTGGATTTTCGGCGTTGGCGCAGACGGTTGGCGATGGCCTCTCTAATTTTGGGGATCGTCTTTATCCTGTCTTGCATTCTGGTGATCCGGGATAGTCTCGAATTTCAGCAGCAGGCGATGGCGAATATCAGCAATCGGGCATCTCAGGTTCAATCCCAATTGCAACAGGCTCAGTCGGATCCTAAACTGGCTCCCAGGGTTAAGCCAGAGCAGCTAGAGCAAGCCTCTCAACTATTAAGCAATCAATTGGCATCGGCTAAGGAAACGACTAAGACCAGTGTTTTGAGAACTGGAATATCGAGTGTCGGTAATTTGACAGTAATTGGTTTGGCTTTAATTGGCTTGGGGCAGTATGGGGCACGACCGCCAAAGAATTAAGCGGCAAGAGGAAATTCAAAGCGGCAATTCTGTCTAGCGTCAAGGCAGAGGGCAGCAGGCGTGCTTGAACTGGTTCAATTTTGGAGGCGAATAGGTGGCCGACGGCAGCAAAAACAAGGTGCGATCGCTGTTGAACTGGCAGCGAGTTCAAAAACATCTCCGATGGTTGCTCAAACAGAGTATTCAGACTACTCATTCGCGAATTTTGACCTGTGGATTTCTGGTCGGGCTTGTTTACCTCCCCCTGTGGATCGGCATTTTGATTAGATCTACGATATTAGGGGCCTCAACTCCTATCCTGAATATCGCATTTGGCTATTTAGGGTTAGAGAAACTGTGGCAGAAACGACGAGAAATTGTCAGGCTGACGGCTACGGAAGAAGAGCAATTGGTTGGCTATGCTTTCATCCTGGGGGGCGCGATCGCGTTCTTCTTCTGTTATGCGTCAATTTCGATGCAGGCACTCTTAATGGTTGTGATTGCTGTGGGTATGGCTTACAGCACCTGGGGAATGCCTTTCTTCAAGCAATACTGGCTATGGATCAGCTTCGTCTTGCTCAGCCTGTATCCAGATTGGGTCTTCCTGTCCAACGCTATTCGCGAAGTGATCACCCCACCTCAGATGTTTGAGGAATTGATGGCCTGGAGCGGCAGTCTGGTGTTACAGGCGATGGGCTATCCTGCTACCCGACGAGGCACCTATCTTTCTTTACCTCAGGGTTCGGTAGAAGTGGCCTCTGGATGCAGTGGGTTTGATATGGCTTTTCTTATTGTGGGAGCCAGCATTGCCCTGGGCTTATTTTTGCGTCAGAAGTGGGGCAAAATAGTGCTAGTCGCTTTTCTGGGGGCGATTCTGGCTCTCATTTTGAATATTCCCCGCATCGTATTACTCACATTTGCCTCGGTTTACTGGGGGAAGCAATCTTTCGAGTTCTGGCATGGGCCAATTGGTGGACAGATTTTTTCTGGAATTCTCCTCACGATTTATTACTATGTAGCCATGGGACTTTTTACTCAAAAGCTGGAAAACAATCGTTAAGGGTGTCTATGACGGAGATTAGGTACGAGTACAGCCTACAGTCCCAGCAACTCGTCTAACTCGTTGAGCGCCTCGCAAGAGGGAGGTTGAGAAGTTAGTTGGGGGGATGGGGTAGGAGTGCTTCGGAGAGGATGTTGAGAGGCAGAAAAGGAATTAGATGAGCGCTGGAGATATTCGTCAGCGTATTTGCGAAATACTGCCTCAACGGCTGCTCTGGCATTTTTCAATCCCCATGCTTGAGCGATGATTTCTGCTTTATCCAGCACATCCTGACTGAGTCTTATCTTGTTGTCATACATAGTTGCAATCCCTCCGCGATCGGATATAAACCTCGAACATTGGCAAATTGAGGATCGGGAATTACGGCTGTGAGTTTGCCACCAGCTAACCGTTCTGTGATCAAATAAGAGCCTCCGCCAGTGACCAGAAACCGAGTTACCCGAATCATATAAGGCGTGTACTGCGCTTTCACGGTTTGAAAAATGCCCAGGAACCAGGGATTCAGGTATTCATCCAGCCAGGAGGCCCAGGATAAACCTGTGTCGGCATAGGTATGCCCTGTTTTGAACCCATCCATGACAATACCGGGATCGGCTGTAGTGCCCAGGCTATCCGTTAAGCGGCGATCGAAACTGATGGAGGTGGCCAGTTCATAGGTGCCGCCCCGATCCATGACATTTTCATCAATCACTTCGCCATCGGCATCGACTAAGCGAGTCAGCCAGGTGCCACCGCCAATATCAATCACGATCGTATAGCCACTGTCGGGAATCAGTCCTAACCGTTGAGCATAGCGGTAAGCTCCCATGCCTTCCCGTTCTACCTCCACCGACTCTACAGTGACTCGCAAGGGAATGTCATTGCGCTTAAACTCATGCACTCCCATTAGTTGCGATTGCAGCGCTTTGCTGGTTTTACCCGGTTCTGGTGTAGAAACGTGCAGGTTGAGCGAGAATTCAGTTTGCCCGTCCAACGGTTCTAAACAGGTGTAGAGATGCAGGCGAGCCAGATCTACCTTGTTCTCAACCACGGTTTGCTGTTGTCGCCGGTACTTGTACGCCTGTACGCCAAAGTGGTAGCGTGTCCCATCCGCCAGTTCAATCAAGGGGGAGGAGTTCTGAGTACGCACAGCATCCCGTCCCTGGGGAAGTTGGTAGCGCACCGATCGAATCGCTTTAGGCTGGTTGGTGCCATCCCAAAACTTGAGGTCATAATTGCCCGCATCGAAGGCCAGGGTGCGGGTTGAAGGGGTAGATGTCGCAGGCTCTTGCGCCTTCGATCGTCTCACGTCTGTAGCTGTCATGACTGATTCTCCCGATATGGTTGCAGGATGACTGGGGGTAGTTTGCCGATCGTCCCTGCGCAGGAATGGCTCGGCTGGCCATTGTCCCCAAGTGCCTCTGAATTCGCCCAATTAGTACAAGTGAACTATATTAAACCTGGCGCTTCCTGTCAACCCAAAGAAAGAATTTAATTTTGTCTGTATCAGAATCTACCAAATGAGCGATACAGGTGCCTGAATTGTCGTGGTTCAGTGGGGGTATGAGTATGAACAGGCAGGAAATATATGACAGATACTACAACTCAACCCACAGCACAACCGAGCGAAGCAGGCGATCATGAAGCCAGGAGTCAGGCCAGGGTAGAAGCTCAAAGCTCCGCCGCCACTGAACAAACCCACGGGCAACTGGTGATCATTGGAGGGGCAGAGGATCGGGAGGGAGATTGCACCATTCTACGGGAATTTGTTCGCCGTGCAGGCAGCCTGAATGCCCGGATCGTTATCATGACGGTGGCAACCAGCTTGCCCGACGAAGTTGGCAGAACCTATACGGATGTTTTTGAGCGACTGGGCGTTGAGTCTGTTACAGTGGTTGACACGAAAGACCGGCAGGACGGTGAGAACTCAAATGCTCTAGCTAAACTCAAAGAAGCAACCGGAGTTTTCTTCACGGGTGGTGATCAAAGACGAATTACGGAGTGCCTCAAGGATACAGAAATTCATAAATTGCTGCTAAATCGTTTACAAAATGAAGGCTTAGTAATTGGCGGAACAAGTGCTGGAGCAGCGATGATGCCTGAAAATATGATTGCGGAAGGTGATTCGGAAACGAATGCTCGCATGGATGTGGTGGAAATTGAAGAAGGCATGGGCTTCTTTCCCAATGTTGCGATCGACCAGCACTTTGCTCAACGGGGACGATTAGGACGATTGGTAACAGCGATTTCTTTACAACCCGTTGTGTTGGGTTTTGGCATTGACGAAAACACGGCCATCATCGTGAATGGGGATGAGATCGAAGTAGTGGGTGAAAGTGCTGTCACAGTACTTGATGTAGAAGATATGACCCATAGCAACATTCATGGCGTGCTGAAGGATGAGCCGTTAGCCCTATGTGACGCGAAGCTGCATATTCTGCCCCACGGCTATCGTTACAACCTGAAGACGCGATCGGCCATTTGTAAATAAGCCCTATTAATTCACCTGAAGCCTCCAAAGCCTGAGTACAGCCTGTATTCGGGCTTTAAACCAAGGCCAGCTAGAGAACGGTCGTTTT
>JBBIQC010000229.1:0-7211 GCA_037442585.1 Oscillatoriales cyanobacterium bin_317 | reverse complement strand
CAGGGACAGGGGGGTGAAGCCTGGGAAGAAGTGGCGGACTTTTTTAACTCTGATGCTAGCGATCGCCACTATCTGCTCAACCGCACGACGGGCGAAATCAGCTTTGGCGATGGCGAACATGGGCGCATTCCGCTGGCGGGAGTGAACAATCTAGTGGTGCGCTACTACCGCTATGGCGGCGGAGCCAACGGCAATGTCGGGCGTGACACCATTACCACGCTCCAGAGTCCAGCTCCTGGTGTGGATAAAGTCACGAATTACTGGCCCGCCGAGGGGGGGGATGACGAAGAAGCTCTCCAACTCACGAAAGCCCGTGCCCCCAAAGAACTGAAAGCCCGCGATCGCGCTGTCACCCTTCAGGATTTTGAATTTCTGGCCACCCAGACTCCCGGTGTCCGAGTGCAGCGAGCCTATGCGCTGCCGCTCTACCATCCGCTCTATCCCGACACTCCGGTTCCTGGTGTCATTACCGTTGTCGTGATTCCCGACAGCAGCGCACCCAATCCCCTTCCCAGCCCCAGCACTCTAGAGGCAGTTTGTGCCTATCTCAATCAACATCGCCTGCTGACCACCGAACTTTTTGTTGCTCCGCCCAAATACATCCAGGTTTGCATTCAAGCCAGTGTTTTGGCACAGACCAGTGCCAACCCTGCGGCGGTAAAAACCCAAATCGAAACAGTTCTGAATACCTATCTAAATCCGCTGACAGGCGGCGAGGATGGACTAGGCTGGCCACTGGGTGCATCTGTGCTGTACTCCGAGGTGTTTCGTCGAGTGCTGATGGTAGCTGGGGTGCAGCGCATCGACACGCTTCAGATTGTCGTGAATGGAGATCGCCTCTCTTCCTGCACCGATGCGCCCATTCCTGCTGGATATCTGGTTTTCTCCGATGGACATGACATCACTGTTACCATCACCCCCACTGCGTAACCCTGCCATCCTGTCACCACCCCTCTTCCCGATTCCCCATGTCAACCCCCACCTACTTCCTCCTTGACTCCCGGCAGGGCAACACTGCTGAGGATGGCTGGCGGGTGCAGCGCTTAACTCAGGTCAGAGTTACCCCTGAGGGTTTGCAATTAGCCCCTCTACCTCTGCCACCCGTGCCCCTCAAAGATGCATCGGGAACCTATGGCGGACTGAGCAATCCCACCGGAGTTGCAGTGGATCAAGCAGGCAGCATCTATATTGCCGATGGCACCCACCACAAAATTGTTAAGTTGACCCGACGCGATCAACTCCAGATATGGGCGACGTTCTTCCGGGTGGGAACGGGTGCTTTTGCGAGCGATCGCTTTGTCTACGTGCCCACGGCAACCCGGTTGGAGCGCTGGCGACCTGCTCCGGAGTCTGCTCCACAGCAGTTTGACCAGGTGGAGGTGATCAGTCAAACGGTTTGGAGTGAAGCTCAGGCGCAGCGCTTAGTGGTGTGCTACGTCCAGACCCAACCGCCCGACTCCAGCCCTAATCCCTGTGCTGCGGAGCCAGAAAACCAGGTTGACCAGCCAGTGGCGATCGCTGAAGTTTGGCAAGCCCCCTACCCAACCCATCTGCCCGCGGGAGAAATTTGCCAATCGTCGATCACCTATCTCCCCTGCCTGGGCGGTTACGGCTATGCGCCCCGCCAGTTTGATACGCCCAGAGGTCTGGCTATTTCTGCCAGCGGCAATCTCTATGTCGCAGATTCGCAAAATCATCGGATTCAGGTATTTGCGCTGCCAACCCTAACACTGCGAGCAATCTGGGGCAAACAGGTGGGGGGTACAGACCTTCAGGCAGTCCCTCCGACAGCTCCCGATTGTGTTCCCGATGCGACCCAGCAAATCCAATGGGGCCAGCCGATCGCCGGAAATGGGCTGGGAGAATTTAACGAACCCTGGGATGTGGTGGTGGATGACCAGGATACCGTTTATATCGCGGATAAAAATAACCGACGACTGCAAAAATTCTCCCCGCGCACCCACCAGTTTGAGGCGATCGATGGCACTCGCCTCCAGGCTTACGTCTTTAAGGTGCTGTATGGTCGGGGACGGCGCGATCGCTTTTTGTTTATTCCTGCCCGTCAACGACTGGAGCGTTGGGTAGCCAGTTTGGGACGTGATCCCACCAGTGCTAGCGAAATCACGGTTCTCAGTACTACGGTGACCACGCTGGAAGCTGCCCGCCACCTGGTTCTAGAAACCCTAAACGCTAAAGGCGCAACCGATTTGCTAGTGGAATGGGAACAGGACTATCCCGATACCCTGGAAATTAACCCAGCGTTCCAGCAACCAACCCATCTGGCGATCGACCAGCAGGGACACCTTTACGTCATTGACCAGGCCAAACTAGCAGTGACGGTACTCGATTCTTGGGGTCGGGTGATTAACCAGATCACCTACGTCAGCCAGGTTACAGGCAGTTTGCCCGCTACAGCCATCACAGTCGATGCCAGCGGCAAACTGGTGCTGGCCAACAGTGCCGGGCTGCATCGCTTCGATCTGCGTCGGGAAAGACGTTACGATGGTTGTTGTGGCAATGGTTTGGGGAATTGTGTCGGCATTGCACCCGATGGGAGTGACTTAATTACCGTTGCTGGGGATGGCAGAGTATCTCAAATTGTCCCAACTACCCAGTTTGAGCCAAAGGGAACCTACGTCTCCCAGGTTCTCGATAGCGGCATTGACCAGTGTGCCTGGCACAAGCTGGTGCTGGAAACCACCGCCATTCCCACAAGCACTCGATTTACCGTCTGGACTTATACTGCCGAGGTGGATTGGTCACCTGATGAGATTGCTGCCCTGTCGCCGGAAGACTGGCAAACAGGTCAGGTGAATGGTAGCGATCGCCAGTTCGATTGCTTAATTTTGAGTCCGCCCGGTCGGTTTTTGTGGCTCCGGATTGAATTTGCGGGCAGTGGCACCGCGACACCGACGCTAAAACGGCTGAAAGCGTATTTCCCCCGGCTCACCTATTTGCAATATCTGCCCGCTGTTTATCAGGCAGACCCGATCAGCAAAGATTTCCTGGAACGGTATCTCTCGATTTTTGAAACTGTTCTAAGTAGCGTGGAGGGCAAAATTGACCGACTGGCCAATTACTTTGACCCCGATGGTGTGCCCGATCGCGCCTTTCTGGAGTGGTTGGCAACCTGGGTGGATCTGAGTTTTTATTCGAGCTGGTCGCTGGAAACCTGTCGGCGGCTGTTGCGCCATGCGGCTGAACTGTATCGTCTGCGCGGCACCCCCAAAGGCTTGAAACGGATGTTAGAACTGGCCTTTGGGGTGAAAGCAGAAATTCTGGAACATTTCTGTCTGCCCGGTGGGGAATATCTGAACGATCAGTTGGTGCTGGGAGAGCGATCGCACCTCTGGGGAAATGCACTCATGGATCGCTTCTCGCTGGGAGATGCCCACCTGGGAGACTTGCCCCTGGAAGGCAACGCGCCGCCCGTGGATCGGTTGTCCTTTCGTGCCCATCGGTTTAGTGTGTTTATTCCATCGGTGCAGGTGCGATCGCCCACGCAGGAACGGCAAATTCGCGCCCTGATCGATACCGAAAAACCAGGGCACACCCAATACACCCTGTCGCTGGTCGAACCCCGACTGCGGGTCGGTGTGCAGTCTCGTGTGGGGATGAACATGCTGGTGGGTGCTTATCCCCGACTGGTACTCAACCACTGTTCAACCCTGGGGGCAGACACCATTCTCAATCGATCGCCAGAAGTAACCCCTGCTCTATTACAGGTGGGGACACACCAGCGCATTGGCATCAACATGCTGGTGCAGTAATTCCCCAATCAAACCTTAGTACGAAGGAAGGATAACGATGACCCCCCAACACTCCCATCAATCGAGCGACTGCATTGCCTGCGAACTGCCTACTCAGGAGCGGCTCAACTACTTTACCGGCCAGTTTCTCACCGAACGCGATTTGCGAGACGAGCAAATTTACTTACTGGGCAAGCAGCGCCAGCACAATCGCTATCTGCATGGCATGGGGGTAGTGTGTGGATTGCGGGTGGAGCAGCATCCCAATCCCGACTGCCGCGATCGCTTTGTGGTGATCCAACCCGGTCTGGCGCTGGATTGTTGCGGTCGCGAAATTTTGGTGCGGGAGCCTGTATTTGTAGACCTGGATAAAGCGCTGGTGCCCCAAAATGGTGGAACTCCACCTACGGGTAAGCATCTCCTCTTTTCCCTGTGCTACACGGAATGTAAAACCGAGTTTGTGCCGGTGCTCTACTCTGAATGTGGTTGCGATAGCACGGGCTGCGAAGCCAATCGCATCTACGAAGGATTTACAGTGGATGTGCAATTGACCGATCAACTACCTACCTCACTCCTGACGGAACCCAGCAATGCCAGCCTGACATGGCGCACCACCATTAATCTGGCTCAGTCTTCTCGATTAGCGCTAGATGCCAGCAACCATCTGCTATATGTGATGACGGCGGCAAATCCCGGTCAAATTATGGTCTACGACAGCCGCAATCAACTGTTACTCCGCACCATTTCGTTGGGAGCCAGCGGAGTGCAAGGAGTGGATCTGGCGATCGCCCCCAATGGCCAATTCCTCTACGTCATCTTGCAGGGTGCCAGTGCAGCCAACGCCTACGATCTGCGAGTGCTTGACCTGCAAAATTCTGACAGTACTATCAACACACTGACTCTGACCACAGGCACACCGACCATCCCACCTCAAGTGGTGGTTTCTCCAGCCGCAGACGGACGCATCTATACCCTGATTCCCGATGCCAGTCCTAAAGTCATCATCTGGAAAACGACGATTAACACTGGCACAGTTAATCCCGATTTGCCATTGACCGACCCCAATTCCCCCAAATTTGCCGAAGTGACGGGCGTTAACGACGGACGGGCGATCGCTGTCAGCCCCAACGGTGTCTGGTTACTTTTAGCCGAGGGGGGCGGCAATCAGGTACGGGCGTTTAAGGTCGATACCCTCAACACAACCACTCCCGTTAGTGTAACCCTCTCTCTGGGAGAAAGCCCCCGTCTGCTAGCTGTTTCAGACAACAACGCCCACCTTGATGTGGTGACTGTTCCCAGCGCGGACAAGTTCACACTGCGATCGTTTGAGATTCAGGATGGTGCGGTTCCTAGTTTTACTGAGGTGAATGCACCGGGAATTGCGGTCGGTGCGGGAGAGGCGATCGCGCTGGCGGCGGCGGGGCGATCGGTGTATCTGCTCTCCGCCGACAGCACGGGTAAAGGCGAAATTCGCGTAATCAATCGGGCAAAATTCCGAGCCGACCCCAGTCGTGCCGTTTCTGCTCCGGTTACCGTCGTCAGCCATCCCAAGGATCTGCTGCTTGATCGCGCTGGGCAACGTCTGTATGCCGCCGGAGGCACCGATACTCCAGCCCCCAATGGGGGAGTATCGATCCTGGAGGTTAAAGAAGCGGTTTGTCAGGAACTCCTCTGGCAAAGCCTGGACGGATGTTCCCCCTGCTCCAGCGAGTGTGTGCCTTTGGCAGTGGTGGAAAACTACACCCCACACAGTGCCATTGCTGATTCGAGCATCAGTAATGGCATTCGCCCCCTAATACCCAGTACAGAAACCCTGAAAAAGCTCAGCCTCTGTGCTTTAGAACAGGGCGTAGTACCAGGAGCCGGAGGTGTGAAAGGCGATAAAGGCGATAAGGGAGATAAGGGAGATAAGGGAGATAAGGGAGATAAGGGAGATAAAGGGGATCCTGGAACGGCAGGTCGAGATGGCGAAGGGTTGGAAGCAGATCTGACTCAAATCGATGCCCTCAGTTGGATTCACAACACAGGTAGCAATACGCTTGCCACTATTTTTCGATTGTCTGGAGAAGTGGTAGAAAATCGTGCTATCGTAATCCGCTTTACTCGACCTGTACTGGTATCAGATATTAACAATCCATTCGATCCGTCTAATCAGATCGATGCTGAACACGTTTTTCAAGTTCTGGTTCTGTCCGATCCACAACGACGAGAAAATCCTGGGTTTGCCTGCCGCTGTCCAGTGGTTGGCAAGGTTGTGCCCGTAGAAGATTTTAAATTTGATGGCAACCGTATTGCCAGTGCCAGGGAAACACCGGGACCTCTCGCCACTGGAGCGGCTTTCCTGTTTGGACGGCGGCAGTTCGAACAGTTGCAAGACTTGATTAAGTTGGGGGGATTCAAGATTCGCTTGCAGGGAGACTTTGTGCTGGATGAGAAAGGTAGAGCCATCGATGCAGAGTTTGTCCGAGCCGAATTGCCAACGGGCGATCGCCCTCGTGGCAGCAATTTTGGCGTTCAAGGCGGTGTATTTGAAAGCTGGTTCTGGCTAGGCGATCGCCCAAAGCCCCAAGATCCACAATAAAGAGGTGTTGCCATGTATTGAGAAATACACTCAGAAGACTAGCTTTGCTCGCTACCAGTCGCTAAGCATCAATTACGCAACTTATTTAAGTGGCGATCGCTTCATCAACTTTACATCCATGTTCATCCTGGTTTTTGCCCTATGACATACTCTACCCGTCTTTCTCCCAGTCAACCTTCCATTCAACCCCTTCAAAAACTGAAGACAACCCAATCTCCTACCTGTTCTGGCTGTGGCCCAGTGGAATGCTTTGAGCGTCCCCGATTTTTCCCTGGACAATTACTGACGGATAAAGATCTGGAAGCAGCCCAACGATATGTAATCGAGAAAAACAAACTGCACAATCGCTATCTGGTGGGCACGGGCACTGTCTGTGGGTTAGCGGTGCGGTGTGACCCTTGCTGTAGTGGCAGCGTGATAGTGGAATCGGGTTATGCGATCGACTGTTGCGGCAACGACATTGTGCTGTGTGATGCGGAAAAGGTCAATATTTTGGATTTGATTGTGCAACAGCATCCGGGGGCGGTGGACTGTTGCGATCGCAAAATTCGCCCCTCCGCTATCAAAGATGATCAGCTTCGCGAATACTGCCTGTATCTCCACTATGCCGAAGAACCCGCCTGCCCAGTCACTGCGCTCATCCGTGACAATGGCTGTGGCAACACCCGCTGCGAACCGTCCCGCATTCGAGAATCCTTTCGCTTCACCCTGAAGGAAAAAAGCCCGAATGATCCGCGCCCCAAGTTGATTCCTGACGAAAGTTTTTTAGGACAGGTGTTGGATTGTTTCCGGGTGTTGCGGGAAGCTGGGGCTGCGATTAAAACGGGGGCAAGGGCAGAGGCACAGATACATGCTGGGGCTGTTTCCAATACGGGGGCTTT
>JBBIQC010000228.1:0-7217 GCA_037442585.1 Oscillatoriales cyanobacterium bin_317 | reverse complement strand
AACATCCCTGGTGAGTTCTCGACATCCAGGATCATTTGTTGCACCAGTTCCGGCTCCACCTGCAGATTTACCTGTTCAGCCGGTTTGGTAATCACTTCTCGCAATTCTGCCGCGCTCATGGGACGGACGGTGACCAAATGCTCTTGAATTTTCTTGCCTAAGCCTGCATAGTCTTGCTCCAGACATTTACCAAAAAAGTCTGCTCGCAGGGTCAGTATCAAACATAGTTTGTTGCCCAGTTGCTCAACAGCCCCCAATAAACACTCAAAAAATTGTTCCCGCTCTGTGCGATCGCCACATAAGGTAAAACATTCCTCGAACTGATCAATGACCAGTACGACCCGGGTTGCACGATAAGCTTGAATAAGTTCAGTTAATCCGTTAGCCCCAGAACCGATTAATTCCTCCAACTTATGACGATTCGTTGCCCGATCAACTGGAGATAAATCTGGAGCCAAAAATGCTTCTGTCAAGTTTTGTAACGGACTTTCGCCCGGTCTAAATGGGGGAATGATGGCCCACTGGTCGCTACCTGAAAGGCGTTGGCCTAGGTGCAGTTGATAGAGCAAACCCGCTCGTACCACTGAAGATTTTCCGCAGCCCGATGCCCCAACTACAGCAACAAAATTGCTCGTTCTGGCTGTTTCCAGGAGAGCATCTGTTAACTCCAGCCGTCCATAAAAGAAGCGGGCATCCTCAGCATCACAGTCGAAATAGGCCAGTCCCCGGTAAGGGCACAGGGTATCTACCAGGGCTTCATCAGACTCCCTATGGGGTGACGCTCCAGTCAGTACGATCTGGCACCCAAAATTGGCAAATAAAGGTCGCTGAGTCGCCGTTCGCAGTGTCTGGGTAACTTCTTCGGTGAGGGTAAAGTTGGTGACTAACCGATCAGGCCTGTGTTCAGGATGGAGTGCTTGCAGTAAGGCGGCAGTGAATAGGCCATGCGTGCCTGCAGTTTGCTCATAGGCGGGTTCATAGTCCCGACAGGCGGCAATAAAGCAGCGATCGCGCTCATCTCGGTTGCCGGGAGTCGCTTCATCCAAACTCTTGCGAAAGTTCAGCAACTCTCCGGCATAGCAACAATCCAACCAGACAATTTGTTGCCGAATAGGGCTGTTTTGCAGCACTCGCCGCAGCCGTTCCAGTGGATACCCATACCATTCCGACTCGATACTGGCATCACTGGTTGCCAAAAACCCTTCTCGAACTCCCCGTTCACTCCGTAATCCATGGCCAGAGAAGAATAGCAGCGCCGTTTCTGGAATCTTTTCTCCATCAGGCAAAAAGAGGCGGGTGATAGCTTCGTCAAGTTGTCTCAGCGAGACAGGTGTCTTTTGGCCAACTCGGCTCTCACCATCCTTCTTAACCCCCGGTAGCCGCCGTACCTTAAAGTCACCAAACTGGGCCAAAAGTTGAGCGATCGCTTCTGCGTCTTCCGCAGGTGCAGTCAAGTTTCTTAATGACTGTTCGTTATAAACATTAATCCCAACCACTAATGCATCCCGACTCATGAGAAGGCACCGAATGGGAACATAATTCCTTTGAATCCTAGAAACTTTATTCCTTCGTTGAAATCACCCGTATGGGTACCTTGCAGCGAAAGAAAAAAGTGATATGAAAAAGGTACAACCTATTTCAATAGAATAATTGGCAGAATAATATTTATTATTAGTCTATTATCAGGACAACATTCGGTACCTACCACACGCCCCATGACACATTTAACCCCCATTCGCTTAGATGACGGAACCATCATCTACATGGAAACGACCGGAGATATCGATGTTTCTGCTATACCATCAGAGAGACTTGAAGAAGAGGAACTTGTTGAGCGGGGAAGCAGCAACACCAAATGTCAGGAAGTTGTAACCCAAGACTTTCAAGCTATTCAAAAAACGATTTTTGCTTACACCAACTACACATTAAATGCCTTCCGGCAAGTTGCGAGTGCTAACGTTGATAAAGTAAAGCTGGAGTTTGGCCTTGAAATAGGAGCAGAGGTCGGTATTCCGTATATTACAAGGGGAACTGGCAGCAGCAATATTAAAGTTACTGTTGAGTGTTCATTTCCAGCTACAGGAGAGCAGGAGCACATTGCTTCTCGTTCCCCAGATCCCGTGAAGAAATTAGCATCAGAGCGTCTTTAGCGGTTCAGTAATTTCGTTGAAACAATGACAGGTTAGTCAGTAGTTTAAACAAGCACTGTATTTTACTGAACTCCTGTGCAAGGTTTCCTGAATCTCAACAAGCCCAAGAATTTTACGTCTCACGATTGTGTGGCGAAGGTACGACGGATGCTCAAAATGAAGCGGGTGGGCCATGCGGGGACGCTGGATCCGGCAGCAACCGGGGTATTGCCGATCGCCCTTGGTCAGGCCACTCGCTTATTACAATTTCTGCCCCAGGATAAAGCATACCGGGCCACAATTCGATTGGGAGTTTGTACGACTACAGACGATCTGGAGGGAGCGGTCTTGCTGCAACAGCCAGCCGCCCATCTGGATCTGGAAACCGTCAGAACGGCTCTGCAAGCGTTCCAGGGCCCGATGCAGCAGATCCCTCCCAACTACAGCGCGATTCAGGTACAGGGACAGCGGCTGTATGATCTGGCGCGTCAAGGCAAGGAGATTGAGGTACAGGCGCGGGAGGTGGAAATCTATTCGATTCAGATCCTGGAGTGGCGATCGGGTGAATTTCCTGAAATCGATGTGGAAATTGCCTGTGGGCCAGGGACGTACATTCGGGCGATCGCTCGAGATTTGGGACAAGTTTTGCGAACGGGCGGCACCCTGGCCTCATTGCTGCGAACGGCCAGCAGTGGCTTCCGCCTGGAGGATAGCCTGACCCTGGCAGAGGTGGAGCAACAGTCTCAGCAGGGCACATTCCAGCCGATTGCTCCTGAAGTGGCATTGCGACATTTGGGGGCGATCGACTTACCCCCCCCTTTAGCCCGTCGGTGGCTGCAGGGACAGCGAATTGATTTAAGCAAGGATCTGCCGGAGTGGGTGCCAACGATCGAGAAGTTGCTCCGGGTGCACCAGGAAGACGGTAGTTTTTTGGGAATTGGACAGGCTGTCAAGACAGAAACAGCAACCGTGATTCTCCGTCCCCAGGTGGTTCTCCAATCCTCCTAATCGTCATACCGCATCAGCTTGCGGTAAAACGTTTGAGAGAAGTCAGCTAAACGGGCACGCTTGAAGTTCAGAATCACCTCAATCAGAAAATCAACAAACTCAAAATTGGCCATCATCAGTTCATAGCTCATTTCAGCATTGCCATCAAACTGAATTCGGCAACGGGTCAGGTCAGCGGGAAGGGTGGAGACATTCCAGGTGGCAATGAAGGGAATACTCTCGCCTCCTTCAATTTTCCGCTCCCCTTCAAACGCCCCTTTTTGATACAGGCTAATGGCATAGGGGAGAATATTGCGCTTACCTTGCTGCGGGTAGTAGGGCAGGTAAACTCCGACCTGTTGATTGGGAGCGGGCTGAAGTTTGTCAATTGACATACTGAATCTTCCTGATGATCGTCCTGAATGTTTTGGCTAGAGCAATGTATGGGTATTATCTAACAGAACAAACCCGGTTTTTGTGCCGATGCTTTAGTGTTCCCCAGGGCAGGGAGATCCGAAATCACAAGCCGTAAAATTCATCAGACAACTTGACCCATCAAGAAACTCTATAGAAGCTACTGGGGAAATTCGATGGTTACTCCTGCCCAGTTGAATTTCTAAACGAATTCTTAAAAGCGTCTTAAAGGCTGCCTTGTAAGGCTTAGGCAAATTTTTCTGAGAAAAGGATCCGCAAAATCTCTGAGAAAGGTGCTTGTGTTACATCCCCCTAAGAATTATTGTGGATTTCAAAGAAGTTGATCGAAGTTAGGACTTTATCGCACCTCTGGTTGCGAATTATTACCTGACCTACCGCTGCAATGCCCGGTGTCACTTCTGCGACATTTGGGCACTAGAACCCAAACAGGAAGCTGATTTCAAGACAATCCAGCGAAATCTGCGAGATTTGCGGCGGCTGGGTGTGAAGTATGTGGATTTCACGGGCGGAGAGCCGTTACTGCGAACGGATGTGGCCGAAATCTACCAGGAGGCTAAGCGGCAGGGGTTCGTAACCAGTATGACAACCAATACCATCCTTTACCCCAAGCGGGCAAAGGAAATGCAGGGGTTGGTGGACTTCCTGAATTTTTCTCTGGATGGGCCAGACGCAGAGAGCCACAACCAATCGAGAGGGGTGGCAATTTTCGATACCCTGGTTGAGTCGGTGAAAATTGCTCACTCTCTCGGTGAATACCCGGTACTCAACCACACCGTAACCGCCCAGAATTACCCTCGCATTCCCGAAGTTGCGGAGTTGGGGCAGCGGTTAGAGACACGAGTTTGGTTAAACCCGGCTTTCACCGCCCACAATAACTACAACTCTAAAAAGAACCCCACCCCAGATATGGTGGCGGCGATCGAATCTGCTGCCAGACAATACAGTAATGTTGGCTACAATAAAGCTTCCCTGGCCTTTATTGAAGCGGGCGGCAATGACACCCAAAATCCACGCTGCAAGGCCGTAGATGCTGTGATTGCAATTTCGCCCCACGATGAGTTGTTGTTACCCTGTTATCACTTTGCTCAAACTGGAGTTCCTATTAATGGTCGCTTGTATGAGTTGTACAAGCAGTCGGAGGAGGTAGAAAGCTACCGGCAGTCTCAGGGTAAACTGCCTGTTTGTGAGGGCTGTACCGTGTGGTGCTACCTGATTCCCAGCTTTTTCAAAGGTTTAGACAAGTACTGGTGGTTAAATCAAGTGACCTATGCAGGAGAGTTCCTGGCCCGAAAACGATTCCTTCAACGAACTGCAGCCTATCAGCGCTCTGCTAGCTGACCTGGCCCATCTACCTGAGTCGGATGAAGAACCCGAACCAGAGTCCTACCGCACCGGCAACCGTCGGCGCAGGGCGGCCGTGGCTCTGGTCATTATTTGGAGTGGCACGATCGCGCTCCATCTGGCGACCTGGGGGTCCTGGTTTGTGTTGGGGTTAACCACCCTGATGGGAATTCATGCCGTCAGGATTTTGTGTGCCCGTCCCCTTCCCCCTCCCAAGGCACTCGATGATGCCGAGCCAGAAACATTACCGTTTGTATCGCTGATGGTCGCAGCCAAAAATGAAGAAGCGGTGATTGGTCGGCTCGTTCCAGCGCTGTGTAGCCTGGATTATCCCCGCAACCGCTACGAAGTCTGGATTATTGATGACAACAGTACCGATCGGACTCCGATGTTGCTGCAGCAATTTTCGCAGCAGTATGAAAATTTACGGGTATTTCATCGTCCCCCCAACTCTACGGGTGGAAAATCGGGTGCTTTAAATCAGGTACTGCCTTTAACCCAAGGTGAAATCATTGCCGTATTTGATGCCGATGCTCAGGTTGCTCCAGACTTGCTGCGTCGGGTTTTGCCCCTGTTTGAGCGTCCTGATTTGGTGAACTGCGAGGTAATGGGCAATTTGTCCGACGCGCCGCGCTAGATGACTGTGGCGGTTGGAATGAAAAAACCATTACTGATGACCTGGATCTGACAATTCGCCTGCATTTGCACAAGTGGGATATTGATTTCACCGTCATGCCGGCAGTCCGGGAAGAAGGGGTGACAAAAGCGATCGCCCTCTGGCATCAGCGCAACCGCTGGGCTGAAGGTGGCTACCAGCGGTATCTGGACTACTGGCAACCGATTCTGCGTAACCGCATGGGTACTGGCAAAACGATCGATCTGGTAATGTTCTGGATTACCCAATACTTTCTGCCAACCGCCGCCATTCCCGATACCCTGATGGCTATCATTCGCCATCGCCCAATGATGCTGATTCCGGTCACCAGTTTGTCCATTACGCTTTCCCTGATTGGGATGCTGATCGGTCAGCGGCGGATCCGGCGATCGCAGACCGCACTCAAGGGGTATTCCCCATCCGGAACCACTACCGCCGATGCAACCGAAACCAAACCACAATTTGTGTTCTTCGGCCCCCTATTTCGAGCGTTCTATGGAACGCTATATATGCTTCACTGGTTTCCGGTGATGGCCAGTACCACCGCTCGAATGGCAGTTCGTCCCAATCGCCTGAAGTGGGTGAAAACGGTTCACTATGGTGCCGAGGAGAGTCATTAGATTAGAAAGGAACATCATCGTCATCTTCTTCTTCAGGGCTGGAGGACGAACTGCTCCAGGATGACGGAGAATCTGGTTCATCAGCATCAAGTTCGTCTGGTGCTGGCTCCAGGTCGAGCAAGTCTTTGTCAATACTGGTTGGCGGTTCTGTCCCATCTTCCAGATCAACGACCTGCCCTGCAAAAAAGTCGGCCAGTCGTTTTGATGCGCGGGTCACTTCATCTTCTTCCCAGGGAGAAGAAAAATCATTCAGGGGTTCGGGATCTGCAGGAGTTGTAGCAGTCTCAGGTGGTTTTGGCCCTGGAGGGGAAGTGCCCTGCTGGCCTGCCGCTGGCGGTTGAGGCGGATTGACTTGGGGAGGAGGTGAACCTGCCGGAGGTTGAGACTGAGGCCGTGATACAGGTGGGGTTCCTGAAGCAGGGGGTGCCCCAGGTGCGATCGATCGAGTACTGGGTTGCCCTTGAGTAGGCTCACTTGCCCGACTGCCCGGAGCGGCAACTTCTAAAGTGATATGCACTTTTCGCCCAAACACCTTTTGGAAGGCCGCTTCAATGTTCGGTAATTTTCCCTGAGCCATTTTAAATAAAGGCTGCGTACTCACTCCTAATCGCACCTGCTCGCCATCGAATCCTAGCAACTGGCATTGCTGCTTCACCATCACTTGAGTAGAAAAAGGCTGAATCGCACTAATAATGTTTTGCCAGGTTTGCTCCAGGTTCACGATCGCGGCAGCAACAGGCAGCTCTTCAACAACTTCATCTTGCCTTGGCTGAGTATTTGAAGTGATCTGCTCAGAAGTTTTTGCAGCGCCTTCCTGCCCAGGGGAAGGCTCAGCAGGAATAGAGGGAGCAACTTGAGAGGCGGGTGAGGAGGGCGTAAAGGATGGGGAAACTGGGGGAGGTGAGGCAGGATGGGAGGGAGGAGTGCGGGGAATAGGGGAAGGGGGATGAGCAACGGCGGTGGGTTGGGGCGCGATCGCAGAAGGCAACAATCCCATCAGGGTGACTTCCAGCCAGAGACGGGGTTGGGTGGTGTGCTTCAGTTGAACTT
>JBBIQC010000227.1:0-7221 GCA_037442585.1 Oscillatoriales cyanobacterium bin_317 | reverse complement strand
CCAGAGGCTTCATTGCCATCGGCATTCGAGACAAGATAGCCAGAATCAGCCTGTCCCACAGCGGCTACCAGATTCCCCATTGCTGTGGTTGAAACTTTGGGATCTCCACCCACGGGGAATTCTTCCAGGGGTAGCGTCCCCAGATCCGGCAAAGGCAGGACGAATTCTGTCACCACCGTTTTGCTGGCAGGGCCACCTCCAGCGCGTTCACAATTACCTGGCAACGCACGGGCTTTCAGGGCATTCACGATATCGGGGTTATCCAGCGTGTGTTGAGCATACAGGTTGTGAGATTTAGCCCCTCTAGCATGAACTCCGGCTCCTTTCAGTTGCTTGATGATGAAGACCGTGAGTTTGCCATTGAGTGCCGATCGCGCCGCTTCCTCAGCCGCGACTAAAACGGCTTTGGTGAATTCCAACCGTTGCTCAAAGGAGAAGGCGGTGCTATCAACAAAGGCTGCGGGTTGATTCTGGTCGTCAAAATCTTTGGCATCGACCAGCACCACTTCCTCAAAGCCGTTACCATGCCAGTAGGCCATCATCCGTTCGTTGGACTGGGTGGACACCATGCTGTGGTGCTCCTGCGAGTAGCCATTCCAGACCAGGATGGGCAGGAAGTTGGTAACGCTGGGATAGGCGGTATGGAAGTGACTGAAGGCACTCATGACGTAGGGTTCGCCCAAGCCACCATCGCCAACCGTGAAGGGAAAAAGTTTATCGCGATGGAGCAAGGCGCAGGCCATCGCAAAGTGTTGTCCCTGTCCGAGGGGGCCAGCAGGAGCCAGGAGGCCAGGAATTTGACCGGAGAGATGTCCTAACAATCCATGCCGTTCCCGGAAGCGATCGCGCATTTGCTGCACGGTGGCAATGCCCATATCTTCCAGCGATCGATCCAGAAACATGGCGCTGTAGAAACCGGGAGCGTGGTGGCCGACTTCGGTAATGAAATTCTTGTGCCCCAACATCACCATTGCCGCGTAGGCTTCTGCCTGACTGGCAAATCCACCCGGATGTCCGGATGCTTTACTGCCCGTGATTTGCAACACCAGATACCGCAATGCATCGGCATACAGAAGGGTCTGATAAGCGGCTGAAGGGTCGGTGGGGTCTGCGATCGCGGTTTTCCCAGCGGCAATCACCGGAGTTTTGCCATAGGTTTCAAATTCAGGGATGCGATCGCCGAAATATTGAATACCTTCACAAAATGCCGGGACGGACTTGGGGTTGGGAGTAACTGCAGTCATGCTTGAGATACCTGATCAATCAATACCCTATAGTACACAGCCAGTGGGTCAAAAACTGTGAGTCAGGTAATTCAAACTCCAGTTCCAATCATTGACTGAAATCAATAGTAGTGGGCAGTGCCATCAAAATTACTACCGATCGTGGCCCTACAGGGTACGTACTTTCTGGCCAGCGAGGAGCGGTGTCCGGTTGACGATAGTCATCCGGGGCATTCAAGGTAGTGTCTACTATGCGATACCAACCTTTGCCAGGATGCAGCGTCGGTAGTTCAAAGGTATGAGTTTCCCAGTGGGCGTTAAAAATCACATGCAGATGCTCTTTCGCATCGGGATGATACAGAGTGAAGGCAAGACCGCGGGATTCATCACTCCAATCCGGCTTACCGAGTTTCATCCCATGCCAGTTAATGTATGGCTTGTGGCTACTGGATGTTTCCAGGCGTTCTTCATGCTGAAATAGTTCCAGGGATTGGATGAAATGAATCATACCCCGCACAAAGTCCAACAGATCGCCATGTTTTTCTACCAGGCTCCAATCGAACCAACTCAGTTCATTGTTCTGGCAATAAGCATTGTTGTTGCCCTGTTGGGTGCGACGCACTTCATCCCCCATCAACAACATGGGCGTGCCTTGAGAGATGAAAAGGGTGGTAATAAAGTTCTTGATCTGTCGCTGGCGGAGCGCTTCTACTTCTGGATCATCGGTTGGCCCCTCCACGCCGCAGTTCCAACTATAGTTATCGTTGCTGCCATCCCGGCTGTCTTCCCCATTATCCTGATTGTGCTTCTCGTTGTAAGCCACCAGATCGTTGAGGGTAAACCCATCGTGGCAGGTGATAAAGTTGATGCTGCGGTGCGGTTCATGATCCGGATCAGGATAAATATCGGGACTGCCGAGAATCCGGGAAGCCAACTGATTCACCATACCGGCATCGCTTTTAATGAATCGCCGCACATCGTCCCGAAACGGGCCATTCCACTCGGCAAAGCGATCGCCAATAAACGATCCCACCTGATACAGTCCCCCAGCGTCCCAGGCTTCGGCGATCAGTTTCGTGCCTGCCAGGACCGGATCCGAGTTGATCGACCAGAGCAGGGGCGGATCCTCTAAGGGATGGCCCAACTTACCGCGAGATAGGACGGAGGCCAGGTCAAACCGGAAGCCGTCCACATGCATGACATCCACCCAGTACCGCAAGCAATCCAGAATCAGACGGGTGACGACTTCATGATTGGCTTTGATCGTGTTGCCGCAACCACTGTAATTGACATACAAGGCTGGATTTTTTTCCAGAATGTAATACGCCCGGTTCTCCAATCCCTTAAACGAGAGAGTTGGGCCTTCATCGTTGCCTTCCGCCGTATGGTTAAACACCACATCCAGAATCACCTCAATTCCGGCTTTGTGGAACGCCTTCACCATATCCCGAAATTCATTGACTGGTCCCAGCGGATCACAATTTGAACTGTAGGCCCGGTGGGGCGCAAAAAAGGCCAGGGTGCTATAGCCCCAATAGTTTTTCAATCCCGGTCGGGCATCCTGCTCATCAAATTCATGGATGGGCATCAGTTCAACAGCGGTAATGCCCAATTGTTTCAGGTAGGGAATTTTCTCGATTAATCCGGCATAGGTTCCCCGCTTATGTTCGGCAACACCAGAATTGGGATGGCGGGTGAAGCCTGCCACATGCATTTCATAAATGACGGTTTTGGTATAGGGAATGCCCAGCGGCACATCTCCTTCCCAATCGTAGGTGGTCGGATCGAGAACCACCCCCCGAAGTGCCTGAGCACAGTTATCACCGGGACGAATGGCCGCTTCCCGACTGTAATGCTCCCATCCCACGACAGCACTGGCATAGGGATCGAGCAGGACTTTATTGCCATCAAACCGATGACCGCGATCGGGTGCAAACGGCCCATACACCCGGTAGGCATAAACCTGTCCGGCAGTCACTCCAGGAACAAAGACATGCCAGTAATAGGAGGTACGATTTCGCTGCGGATCTAACTCGATGACGCGGCTGGGCTTGGGATCGTCTGCCGCCTCAAAGAGCAACAGTTCGACAGCGGTACTGCTTTTGGAAAAAATGCAAAAGTTCACCCCCTCCGGGTAAACCTTGGCTCCTAACGGAAAACTTCGACCAGGGAGTATATCCTGATTTAAAGCTGCCATTGCTACTGCTAAAGTCCTCGCTTGCCGTTGGGTCGAATCGTCATCCAGTTGGTGCGGGCCATTGCCAGTTGCTCCTCGCTCATCCTCGCGCCCGCCAGATTTGCACCGCACAGATTTGCGCCCCGCAAGTTGGCATTCAACAAATACGCTTCCGTCAAATCCGCACCCCGCAAATCTGCACTTTCCAGATCAGCGTAACTCAAATAGGCTTTACTCAGATTGGCATTTTTCAAATTGGCGTGGTTCAAACTGGCGCGACCCAGATTGACGTTGTACAGGTTTGCGCCCTGGAGGTTGATTTTGCTGAGATTGGATTGGTGAAAATTGGCCCCAGATAAATTTACTTTTTGTAAAGCAAGGGCATGCAAATCATGGCTGGCAAAATCCCGTTTCCCTTTCGCGTAATAGGTTTGCAAACCCTCTGCATCCAGCCGCACCGGGATTTTCTGCTTCTCACCTCCTCCCGTATCTTTCCCCCGCCCCGCCGAATTTCTGCCCCTCGATGCGATGCCTGTGTTCAAGCGGTTGGAATCGATCGCCCGACTGCGGGTCAGTCCAGCATACAATCCAGTCGAATCCATGCGGGTTTGTTTGCGGGAACGAATGGCCATTGCCTGACGAGCTAACCGGGAAGAGGCAGGCCCCTCGGAATCCCCATCTCGATGGCCGACATTGGCACGCGGCATGGCATTAGCTCTGGATTCTACATTATTAATACTGTTGGCTAAACTTTCCAGGTGATCTTCCAGATCTAACGCCCGATAAACCTCAAGCGCCGACTTATAGCGCTGCTTCACCGAGATCTCCATCATCTTGGCCAGCACTCCGGCGAAATGGTCGCTGACGTAAATATACTTTTTCCAGTTGAGTTCCCCAGTAGTGGGGTCATAATCCATATCTTTCGGAGATTTACCCGTCAGCAAATAGAGGCAACTGATGCCTAACGCATAAATGTCGCTGGCCGGGACGGGGCGCATATTCATCTGTTCGGGAGGCGCAAAACCGGGAGTCCCGAGGACGTCAATGCGGTTTGATCGGAAGCATTGGATGGTTGAGCGCTTTGATATTTCACGGCCCCGAAATCAATCAGCACCAGCTTATTATCCTGAGCACGGCGAATAATATTGGCAGGCTTAATATCCCGATGGATTACCTGCTTTTCGTGAATGTAGGCCAGTAAGGGTAGAATTTCGCTCAAAAACTTTTTGACTTCCAGTTCGCTCAACGGCCCGGAGCGCTTAATCTCCTGTTGTAGAGTAGAGCCGCTGACATATTCCTGCACTAGATAAAAGGTTTCATTCTCTTCAAAATAATCCAGCAGAGAAGGAATCTGCGGATGAGTGCCAATTCGCCCCAGGGTTTCCGCTTCTCGCTTAAACAACTCACGGGCCATATCCATGATGTGAGGAGCACTGGCATTAGGACGCAATTGCTTAATCACGCAACTGGGTTTACCTGGCAAACTCTCATTCATGGCCAGGAAGGTAGCGCCAAATCCTCCCTGTCCCAGAGCCTGAATGATCCGGTAGCGATCGCGCAACAACAGCTTAGAGCCACACGCCTGACATAGCTCCGTATGAGTAAGATTTTGTGGATTAGTACAGGCTGGGTTTAAGCAGTAGCTCATTCAGCTTCACTCGCTCTATCATCAAATGCGGGGACGGTGGTTGCCCTATTCTCTATTATCTAGAGAGGAACGCCAAATCTAGGATGTCATTCCTGCGGGAAGCCCTTTAAAGAAATACTAAAGCCGTGGAACTTGGAGATTCAAGCCAGTGTGAATACCCATACATTCACGGACATTCGTACCTCGTCAGGATACACTCCTTCCTTTAACGTGCCCAAAACTCCCAGAGCGGTAACGGTTGCTTCCATCCTACCTAAACCTATCTTTCTCAGGATAGGAAAACTTGTGAATATTCACAGAAAGAGGCAAATAGGGCGGGTGGAGATATTTTCTGACCAGACCGTTTTAGCTACCAACGGATTTTTAGGACGGCGATCGCAACGGAGGCAGGCAGGGTAGACGATAGAATAAACCAAGTCGAGCTAGACAGTAGGGGCTGCTCCTGGAGCAACTCCCGTTCTGGACTTGGACACGGTTTAATTTAGCGGGCAGAGTAAGGCAAGTCATTCATGCGTATTTCATTGAACTGGTTGCGAGAACTGGTTGACCTCCCCCCTTCTCCGGAGGAGTTGGCAGAGATGTTAACAATGGCGGGGTTTGAAGTTGAAGATATTGAAGATCGGCGCACCTGGGCAGATGGGGTGGTGATTGGGCGAGTGTTGCAACGGGAACCCCATCCCAATGCTGATAAGCTCAGTGTTTGTACGGTCGATATTGGAGCTAAACAACCTTCCACCATTGTTTGTGGAGCCGCCAATGTGCGGGCTGATATTTTTGTGCCTGTCGCCACTTTGGGCACCTATTTGCCCAAAGTGGATTTGAAGATCAAACCCCGAAAACTGCGGGATGTCCCTTCAGAAGGCATGATCTGCTCCCTGGCAGAGTTGGGGTTGACTAAAGAATCCGAAGGGATTCATACTTTTCCCCAGGAAAATTTGCAGGTGGGGAGTGATGCCCGTCCTTACCTGGGGCTGGATGATGTGATTCTGGATCTGACTTCCACAGCGAACCGGGCCGATGCGCTGAGTATGGTGGGTATTGCGCGGGAAGTGGCGGCTATTACAGGAGCACCGTTGCGTTTACCGCAACCACCAGCGATCGAAACCACCTCAGATGCTAAAGCCCTGACCTTGAAGATTTCGGAGCCGCAAGCCTGCCCCACCTACATCGGCACTGTCATTGAGCAGGTGACGATCGCCCCCTCCCCTCTCTGGTTGCAACAACGGCTACAAGCATCTGGTATCCGTCCGATTAATAATGTCGTCGATGTCACCAACTACATCCTGCTGGAATGGGGACAACCCTTGCACGCCTTTGATCGCGATCGCTTGCTACAAGTTGGTGGTAGTAAGGCTTTGCAAATTGGCGTTCGCTTTGCCGAGGTCGGAGAAACCTTGCAAACCCTGGATGGTCAGAACCGCCCCCTCAGCGATCAAGCCCTTCTGATTACGGCCAATGACAAACCCGTGGCCCTGGCTGGAGTCATGGGAGGAGAAGAGACAGAGGTGCATTCCGAGACGCAAAATCTGGTTCTGGAAGCCGCCTTGTTTGACTCTGCAGCCATTCGTCGCTCGGCCCGCTCTCAGGGACTACGCACGGAAGCCTCCGCTCGCTATGAACGGGGGATTAACCAGGCAGAATTAGAAATCGCCTGCCGTCGCGCCCTGGCGTTGATGACTGAACTGGCTGGGGGGACGATCGTGGCTCAAGAAGCCCCAGCAGCTCGCGGTAGTCAGGCCAGTATGACTCGCTCGATTGAACTGCGGCTCGATCGGGTGAATCAAATCCTGGGGCCGATCAGTGTAGGAGATGAAGTGGCCGAACTGGAACCAGCGGCGATCGAACGCATCCTCAAAGCGTTGGGGTGTGATATTTCTACCCTTAGTAAGGATGGAGTGTGGACTGTCACTGTTCCGCCCTACCGCTATCGCGACCTGGAGCGGGAAATTGATTTGATTGAAGAAATTGCCCGCTTGCATGGCTATAACAACTTCTGTGAAACTTTGCCGGAAAAAACTGAACCGGGCTATTTATCGGTCGAACAATTCCTGTCTCGCAAACTGCGGGAAGCCTTTCGGGCCATTGGGTTAACAGAAGTGATGCATTATTCCCTGGTGAAACCCAACCAGGAACGACAAATTGTCCTGAGTAATCCTCTGTTCCCTGACTACTCG
>JBBIQC010000226.1:0-7230 GCA_037442585.1 Oscillatoriales cyanobacterium bin_317 | reverse complement strand
TCGGATCGCCCAGTTTTCGAGTTTTACTCTGCTTAGATTTATTTAAGAGGGTTAAGCCGGATGGTTGGAAAGGCGGAGGGCCGAAATATGACTACGCGCTTTTGGTGATCGATGATCTTGCCCAAGATACTACTGGGGCAATACGGTGGACACCGAAGTGGGTCTTTTTTGGTTATGACAATGACGACAGCTGGCTGGAGAATAACACTTTTAACCTTAGGGGCTATCCAGGAGGATCTGGGACGTGCGCCGATGCAGCCAGTGGTGATGGTGGCATATGTAACGGCTACGCCTATTATCACTCCAGAAAAATTGATGAAGCGACTTCCACAGCTTTGAAATATAAGCATGATACGCAGGATGGCCAAAGTGGAGCGCCTTTATACGTCTATTATTCAAACAGTGGTGAACGAATCCAATACGGAGTTCATAAAGGTCCGAGTGGTAGCCGGAATCGTGGACACAGGATACGTTCTGGAAGTTTCGGGTTGATGTGCGAGACCATCGAAACCTACACGAGTTCTCATTTTCCTAATCCTTATTGTCCATAAGAATCGGGTTGGTTAAGTGAAGGGGGAGCATCTACCATTGCTGCCTCTGATTGATCTTTTCTACGCATCGCAAAAGGTGTTGTCATGATTTGAAGTCAAGTTTGGTCATCAAGATGAGCCTTCTACGGGACTAATGCTTGCGACAACGTTACTGCCTTCTTGTTGAGTCGGATTAGCTATTCTTAGGCCATTTAAAGCGAAATGTAGTGCCTTGTTCGACCTGGGATTTTACCCAGATGGAGCCACCTTCTTTTTCAATGATCTTTTTCACGATCGACAATCCCACTCCGGTATTTTCTTGCTCATCCCGAGATTGCAAAGTCTGGAAGATGGTGAAGATTTTTTCGTGATAGCGGGGATCGATACCCGGTCCATCATCCGCAACGGCAAATTCATACCAGGAGCCTTGATCCTGAACGGAGATTTGAATCAACCCATCCGGACGATCGCGGTGCTTAATCGCATTGCTGATCAGGTTAGAAAAGACCTGACTGAGCAACAACCGTTTGGTGTTCAAAGTCGGCATGTTGGGGGCAATTTCAATCCGGATGTCAGCAGGAGGAGAGAGAGAATCCACCACGTCAGAGAGCAGGTCAGCCACATCCACAGGGGCGATCGCGCTTTCTGTTCGTCCCACCCGTGAGTATTCCAGCAGGCCGTTGATTAACGCTTCCATACGATAAACTCGCTTCCGCAGCAGTTCCAGTTGATGGTGATTCTCATCAGGGATTAAATCAGTCAGATCTTCTTCAATCCATACGGAAAGGTTGGCGATCGCCCGCAATGGCGCTTTCAAATCATGGGACACCACGTAGGCAAACTGATCCAGTTCCTGATTACGCTCTTGCAGCAGCGTCATGGTTTGCGCCAGGATCGTGTTTAAATCGGCCAATTCTTTTGCCCGTTCTTGCAAAGCCCGCTCTGCCAGTTTGCGATCGGTAATTTCTTGCACCGTCACATTAATCCCTAAAACCTCTCCTGCAAGTCCCTTCAGCGGGTAATAGTTGACTAACCAATCCCGTTCCACTTCTGGGCGACTGGGGATGATGCCATGCACTTCTTGATTCAATACGGGAACTCCCATATCCACCACTTTTCGGAAGAATCCTTCTTGAATTTCACCCAGTTCCGGCAAGACTTCCCGAACGGTTTGGCCAAGATGCTCCGAGGCTGACACTCCATTAATCTCTGCCAAAAACTCATTAATGCGAATAAACCGGAATTCCGTATCCAAAACACAGAGGCCAATGGGAGCCGATTCGTAGATCGCTTCAATTTCTAGCAGTTGTCGTCGCGCTGTTTCTTCGCTTTGCCGCAGGGCTTCCTCGGCCTGTTTCCGCTGGGTAATGTCTTGCAACACCCCAACCATGCGAATGGGTTGCCCCTCGGCGCTATATTCTCCCCGGCCAAAGGCATCCACCCAGCGAATTTCCTGATCGGGCAACAATAACCGATACTCAAAATCATAGTCCTGATGAGTTTCCAGGGCAGTTTGAATGGCGGATTGTACCGCTGGCAGATCGTCTGGATGCACCCGGCTCACCCATTCCTCATAGGTACATTCAGGAGTGCCCGGTTCATAGCCCAGAATCATTTCATAGTAAGGCGTGCGGGAAATTTGATTGGTGGTTAGATCCCAGTCCCAGGAACCCATTTTGGCCGCGTCCAGAGCCAGAGTCAGGCGATCGGCATAATTCTGTAATTCGGCCTTAGCCACTTCCGTCTGGGTGCGGGCTTCCCGTTCTCGCACCAGTAAGTCTTCTGTCTGACGATTGGATGCTTCTAGCTGGGCAGTACGCTCAGCCACCAGATGTTCTAGCTGCGTCTGATACTGTTTCAGTTCTGCTTCAATTCGCAACCGTTCGGCAATTTGGGCCTGCAGTTCTTCATTGGCCTGTTGTAACTGCGCCGGACTGGGCAAGGACAACGCTTTAGGTACGATCGGAATCAGTTGCACTGCCGTAAACATGGATATACCCGCCGTCACTGCCTTGAGCGTACCGGATGTCCAGTAAGTGGGATGCCAGAGTGTCCACACTTCCATCAGGTGAGTGGTGCCACAGGCCACAATAAAGGATCCAAACATGAGAAAGATCCAGTTAAAGGGCAGATCGGGCCGCCGCCGGACAAAGTAGAACAGGGTCAGCGGGATGGAGTAATAAGCTAAAGCAATAAATAAATCAGACAGCAAATGTAACCAAACCAGACCCGTTTTCCAGAGGTAGCAATGTCCGTGGGGAATAAATGGACCTGAACTGAGCAGGTGATGCCAAACATCCAACATGTGTTTAGGTGGGTTGAATTAGCCAGTGTAAAGAAAATAAACCTTGTCCAAGTCCAGAACCGTAGTTTCTCTGATCGGAAAACGACCGTTCTCTAGCTGGACTTGGTTTAGATGTAAAGCGTGATGCATTCAGAAAACCAAAAAGCCTTTTATCTGTCTACTCCCCCTGGAGGTAGACTGAGGAGGTCTATCACGCGGAATACAAGAGGACATTCATGACTGAGGTTGCGATCGGCATTATTGGCGGCAGTGGTCTTTACAAGATGGAAGCGCTCAAGGATGTGGAAGAAGTTCAGGTAGAGACTCCCTTCGGCCAACCTTCAGATGTGGTAATCGTCGGCACTTTGGACGGAGTACGGGTGGCTTTTTTAGCCCGTCATGGCCGCTATCACCACTTGCTGCCCTCCGAGCTACCGTTTAGAGCCAATATTTATGCGATGAAGAGTATTGGCGTGAAATACCTCATTTCAGCTTCAGCCGTTGGTTCCTTGAAAGCCGAAGCCAAGCCATTAGATATGGTCGTACCGGATCAATTTATCGATCGCACCAAAAATCGCATTTCTACCTTTTTTGGCGAAGGAGTTGTGGCTCATATTGCCTTTGGGGATCCGGTCTGTCCTCAGCTAGCAAAAATCCTGGCGGATGCGGTGGAGAGCCTGCAACTCACGGATGTCACGCTACATCGGGGCGGTACTTACGTCTGTATGGAAGGCCCAGCCTTTTCCACCAAGGCAGAATCTCACCTGTACCGCAGTTGGGGCGCAACAGTAATTGGCATGACGAATCTACCGGAAGCGAAACTGGCACGGGAAGCAGAGATCGCCTACGCCACTCTGGCCCTGGTGACCGATTACGATTGCTGGCATCCCGATCATGACAGTGTCACTGTTGATATGGTGATTGCCAACTTGCAACGCAATGCCGTGAATGCTCAAAAGGTAATTCAGGAAACGGTGCGTCGGTTGGCCGCCGCCCCCCCTGAGTCAGATGCTCACTCGGCACTGAAATATGCCATTTTGACTCCCCTGGATAAGATTTCGGCTGAGGCAAAAGAGCGCCTGGGTTTATTGCTGCAGAAATATGTGTGAGCCGAGGTGGATGGAGAATAGTGAATGGGGGATGATGATGAGGGTAATGCGATGATGGAATAACAGCATGACGAGATGATGGGTGGCAGAGACGTTTCACCGAAACGTCTCTATAGGTGGATAGGTGCACGGAGGATGAGAGATAGTAGAGATAGCGAGGGAAGGAAACCTTTGACCTATGCCGGATTGTCCGAAATGTCATCAAGCTGTTGAGACTCAGGCACTGGAGTGCCCCTATTGCCGCACTCCATTGAAGGCGCACGGACATCCGGGGATGACGTTATATCAGGCGACCGGAAAAGAACCTCTCTGCTTAACCTGTCTCTACCATGAGGATGACACCTGTACATTTCCCAAGCGTCCGTTTGCCATGGATTGCACCCTGTATTGCGATCGCACCCGTCCCTCTACCCTTACCAAACCTGGGTACAGTCCCGGTTTTCAAATTCAAGTCTGGTTTAAGCGCAACCTTACCTGGATCATTCTGGCAGCATTAGTGTTGATCAGTTTGATCATTGCTTTGCTGCAGTAGGAATTGTCCTTGGTCATTATTGGGCTGAAACCGGAATTTCTAAGCCCATCGCTGCCATCAATGCTTCAAAGTCAAAGCTTTCAGCCATGATCTGGTAGAGGAATTGCAGCTTGCGGGGTTCGTGAATACGCACCTGTCCGATCGCATGATCGACAATTTCCACAGTCGTCAACGTGTCCAGATCGACTGAGAGGATGGGAATTTCCAGATCTTCAGCGCGACTGATGACATCCGGATGGGGACGCACCTGTCCGGTTAGAATCAGGCATTGAGTCGATGTTTCCAGGGCGGCAAGCTGAATGTCGGTGCGATCGCCCCCCGTCACAACGGCCATATTGTGTCCCTTCCGGAAGTATTTGAGGGCAGAGTTCACGTTCATCGCTCCAATGGAGAGATTCTCGACCATTAAATCCAGGCGATCGGCTCGACACAGTACTTCTGCATTCAACTGCTCCACCAGATCCTCAACAGTGGCACTGCGGAGGAGCGCACTCCGGGGCATGAGGCCCAGAATCGGTACGTCATGCTGCTCCAGATAGGGCTTAACGGTTGTTTTCACTTCCTCCAGCCGATCCTGGGGAATGTCATTAATGAAGGCTCCAATCAGGCGATCGCCCAATCGACGCTTGGCCGAGAGCAATGCACCCACAATCAGGAGAGAGTGGAAGCGGGCAACTAACAACACTTTGGCATCCACAATCTCCGCTATTTGCATTAGCGACAGGTCAAACAGACTGCCTTCCTCCAAATTGGATGGCCCTTCTAATAACACCAGATCTGGGCCTTGCAATTGTAAATACTGGGACAAGAGTTGGCAGTAATCCGTCTGATCTTCTCCACGAATCCGTTTCTGAATCGTGATATCCGTCATGGGTAAAATGGTGGGCTGCAAACGGTTAGACGGGAGTTTCAGCGTTTCAGTAACAAATTGAACATCTTCTTCAACGATTTCACCGGGAGGACGGCTCCAAATGGTTCCCAGTGGCTTGCCATAAGCAATATCCAACCCTTTGGCCTTGAGATGATGGGCCAATCCCAAAAGGGTTGCTGATTTGCCACTGTACGCTTCAGTTGATCCAACAAGCAAATATTTAGCAGACTCAGGCACGCCTCTACTCCCGATGTTGATTCTGAACGGAAATGTGAGAAACACATTTCAACTCATTGTAAGTCAGGTTGAGAGTAGGGAGTGGAGAGGGGTGGAGGAGGCAGTTAAGAGTTGAGAGTTAAGAATTGAGAGAAGGGTGAAGGGATAAAGGAGTGAAGGGGGGATGGGGAAGGTGGGAGGGTGAGGCAATCTCCCTCATCTCCCCTACCTCCCTCACCCAATCCCCAATCCCCAATCCCTGAACCCTAATCCCCGATCCCTAATTCACCGAAGACAACTCCCGATCGCTGCCATTCAACTGAGCGACTTGCACATCTTCCAAATCCTTGAACAGGACAGTGCTGAGGTAGCGTTCGCCGAAGCTGGGTTGGATAAAGACAACCAGCTTGCCAGCATTTTCAGGACGTTTGGCAACCTGGATGGCGGCGGCAAGCGCGGCTCCGGAGGAGATGCCGGATAGCAGCCCTTCTTCACGGGCCATGCGACGGCTAAAGGAGACAGCCTCTTCACTACTAATTTGCACCACTTCATCTACTAAGTCGAGCTTCAGCACTTTGGGAACGAAGCCGGCACCAATTCCCTGAATTTTGTGAGGACCAGGTTGTCCACCGGAAAGAATCGGGCTTTCCACAGGTTCCACAGCGATCGCTTTGAATTCGGGTTTGCGCTGTTTCAGGACTTCGGCTACACCCGTAATGGTGCCGCCTGTACCCACTCCCGCAATCAGGATATCGATCTGACCATCGGTATCGGCCCACAGTTCTTCAGCCGTAGTTTCCCGGTGAATCTTGGGGTTGGCAGGGTTGGCAAACTGTTGCGGCATGAAAGCATTCGGCAGGCTGGCAGCAATTTCTTCTGCCCGTTGCACTGCCCCTTTCATCCCCTGAGCACCAGGAGTCAGTTCCAGTTGGGCACCGTAAGCCTTCAACATGGCTCGCCGTTCTAAACTCATGGTTTCCGGCATGGTGAGAATCAGTTGATAGCCTTTAGCCGCAGCGACCATCGCCAGTGCAATCCCCGTATTTCCAGAGGTCGGCTCCACTAAGATGGTTTTCCCTGGTTGGATCAATCCAGCTTCCTCCGCAGCGTTAATCATGCTCGCCCCAATCCGGTCTTTCACTGATGCGGCGGGGTTCATTCCTTCTAGCTTGGCCACAACCTGAGCCACGCATCCTTCAGCCTGAGGAATGCGGTTAAGGCGCACTAAGGGAGTTTTTCCAATCAAATCCGTTACGTCATTGGCAATTCGCATAAAATGGCTCCATATAAGGGAGATGAGCGGCCTCTCAATCTTCAGGCCAGGACAAAACCTGGATAACAAGAAGCGTTTAAGTCCAGTTTAATACGGTAAGTCGATAGAAATTAAGGGCTTCATAAGGATTTAAGAAAGGGGATCGGGGATTAGGGATTGACTCTACTGCCTTCTGCGTAGGATGTGTTGGCGCAGCGTGATGCATCAATTTATGCAGATCTGAAGGTGCCAGAGGTGTGGCGCTATGATGGCCGATCGCTGACGATCTACGCCTTGCAGGACGGTGTGTATGAGGTCAGCGATCGCAGTAGTGCCCTATGCCTGACTGCTAAGCCCTTACTCTTCTTGATCAGATAAGGGATTGATCAACTCGCCCAATCCCTCTCCCAGCAACGATAATCCAGTCACCATCAAA
>JBBIQC010000225.1:0-7236 GCA_037442585.1 Oscillatoriales cyanobacterium bin_317 | reverse complement strand
GAGTAAGAGAAGGAGTCGTGAGAGGATTAGCTGAAGTGGTTTCAAAAAGTTGCATAATTCGCCTCCCTTTTCTTGAATGGGGGCTTAAATGTTCTGCAGAGGCAAGCGTCCGTCTGTACAATCAGTAAACGAACTGCGTTATTTAAATCATTCAGTAGAACCGTCTTTTGTCCTGTCTGTAAATCAATGTGGAATTGATTTTTAGACGACCTGAGTTTGCACACTCGACAATATAAGCTTGTTGATGTAGCTCAGCGAGGCGAATTTATTGAAGAGCTTGTATTCCAATCGAGACACACTTTAAAGTAAATGCGCCCTTAATGAACGATTCTAAGCATCGCTATGATCTCATTTTAAAGAGAAATTTTCATTTGTGGCTAATTATTGCCAACTTGATACTTTTCCATATTTTTGTTCATAACGTTCAGAATCTACTTTGAAGGTGATAGGGTGTTCGATACCAAACAGCAGCACGCAAGGTTAAGGCAGCTAAACCAAGGCCAGCTAGAGAACGATCGTTTTCCGATCGGAGAAACTATGGTTCTGGACTTGGACAAGGTTTAAATTCCTGAATTCCATTACAAGTTGTTTGGTCAATGCGATCGCCCCTAAGTTGCCCGGTATGATGAAATCAGATGGACGCAGGAAGTGCATCTTGCGGATAAAGGTTCTGGGGAGATAACTGCTATGCCCCATTCGGTTTGTGATGGCATCGTCAGCTTAGATTTGAGTCAGCCCATTTGGGACAGGTTCTTCCTGGTGGCTCCCCTGGTTGTCATTGGGACGCGGGAGCCGGACGGCGGGTATGATCTGGCTCCCAAACACATGGCGATGCCGATCGGCTGGGAGAACTACTTTGGCTTTGTCTGTACCCCACGCCATCACACCTATCAGAATGTACTGCGGGAGCAGGCATTTACGGTCAGTTTTCCCCGTCCCGAACAGGTGGTTTTGGCCAGTTTATCCGCTGCACCCCGCTGTGAAGAGGATGCGAAACCTGCGCTGGCGGCTCTACCAACCCTGCCAGCCTCCGTGGTCGATGGGGTATTTCTGCACCATGCCTATCTTTACCTGGAATGTGAATTAGATCGAATGATTGATGGCTTTGGGATGAACAGTCTGATTATTGGAAAGATTGTGGCGGCTCATGTGGAAGAGCAGGCTCAACGGTTATCTGATGAAGATGATCAAGATGTTCTAATGCAATCACCGTTATTAGCTTATATATCTCCTGGTCGTTATACAACCATCGATCAGAGTGCCGCCTTTCCGTTTCATGTTGGATTTAAGCGATGACATTGGAGCAGGGGCTATGGTGCGGACAAGTCATCGATTGTTGGATTACTTACATAGTCGCCAGGACGAAATGACGCAGTTCCTGGAACGGTTGGTACGGGCAGAATCTCCTTCAGCGCTGCCTGCGGCTCAACAACCCGTGTTTATGCTGCTCCAGGAGGCGTTAGAGAAACGGGCTTATCGAGTGCGACGAATTGCCGGTCAGCAAACGGGGGGACATCTGGTGGCCGTTCCCGAACAGCGAGATCCTTTCTCCAGTGCCAGCGATCGTCCACCCTTACAACTCCTGCTCGGCCATTCCGATACCGTTTGGCCCCTGGGCACCCTCACTACCATGCCTCTAATTACGAAGCAAGGAAAACTGTATGGCCCTGGCACTTATGATATGAAAGCGGGTCTGGTGATCACCCTGTTTGCCTTAGAAGCTTTACAAGCGTTGGATATTACGCCGATCGTGCCACCGGTCTGGTTGGTGAATTCGGATGAGGAGATTGGCAGTGAAGAGTCCACGCCCCACATTGAGCGATTGGCGCAACGGGCCGATCGGGTATTTGTCATGGAACCTTCCCTTGGCCCCACAGGTCGCCTGAAAACACAACGACGAGGGGTAGGACAATTTACCATTCGCGTCAAAGGGCGGGCGGCTCATGCGGGGTTAGAGCCAGAAAAAGGAGCCAGTGCAATTCTGGAATTGTCGTTTGTGATTCAGAAACTGTTTGCGTTCAATAATCCTCAACGGGGTATTAGTGTCAATGTTGGTACGATCGATGGTGGTATTGGGTCGAATGTAATTGCTCCGGAAAGTACAGCACTGGTGGATGTGCGTGTGTTGCATAAGGAAGATGTCCCCGAACTAGAAGCGGCAATCCTGAATTTGCAACCGACGACCCCGAACACAGAACTGGTGATTGAAGGCCGTATCGATCGCCTGCCTATGGAGGCTACACCGGGGAATCGGCAACTCTGGCAACAGGCCCAACAGGCCGCAGCAGAATTGGGCATTGAGATTGAGGAAGGAACGGCAGGAGGTAGCTCAGATGGCAACACGACCAGTTTGTATGCACCCACCTTAGATGGGTTGGGAGCCGTAGGGGAAAATGCTCACGCGGTGGGGGAATGTGTCTACCTGGATCAACTGGTGGAGCGATCGGCACTGTTAACCCGATTGCTGATCGATCCACCATTGCAAGCTGGGTAGCCGATTTAGAATGGAGGCCTGTACGGGCGAAGACTCAATTTTCAACTTGATTTAATCTGCAATCTTTAAGGAACCAGAAAGAAGTCATGACCACCAAATACTTTTTTGGCTCACTCACTCGGATCAGCGATTTGCAGTCTCGCCCTTTCACGGTTGAGCCGCTTCCCCGCAGCCAATGGGCCACGGGGGATTATGTTGTGGGTCGTATAGTCCCCCCGGTGCATCTCCACTGCGCGGTGGAACTGACCACAGGCCGCATGGCAGAACTGCTGGAAGGCGATCGGGTGGTAGGTGCATTTGGAGTCCGACGAGCCACCCTGGAAGCCGTGGGAGACTGGCAGTCGATCGCCGCCGATGGCCGCATGGAAGACCTCACAGAAGCAGGTTTTTTTGGTCGTGTCACTTCCCAATCCTTCTTTCAACCCGCCTTGCCTTCCCTGGTGTATGAGGGGCATGTGCTACGTCAGGGGCAGAAGGTGTGCATGCAAGATTTTGTGCCGGTTCTGCCGCCCCGTAGCTACACCTGTCCGACCATTCTGATCATCGGTACTTCCATGTCTGCTGGCAAGAGCACCGCCGCTCGCATCATCATTCATGTCTTGAAGCAAATGGGATTGAAGGTGGTGGGAGCAAAGTTAACCGGGGCAGGACGGTATCACGATATCCTCACCATGTCCGATGCCGGAGCCGATCGCGTGTTTGATTTTGTGGATGTGGGTTTGCCGTCTTCGGTGGTTCCGCCTGATGACTTCCGCGTGTCATTGCACCAGTTGTTAACCATGATTGCTGCCGAGAATCCCGATGTGGTGGTGGCCGAAGCGGGGGCTTCCCCGTTTGAACCTTATAATGGATCCATTGCCCTGGAAGAATTGCGAGAACAAGTCCACTGTACAGTCCTGTGTGCCTCCGACCCCTATGCCGTCATTGGTGTGACGCAAGCTTTTGGAGTAGAACCTGATTTCATTACAGGTGCGGCTACCAGTACTAGCGCTGGGGTGCAACTGGTAGAAACTCTGGCAAAAGTTCCTGCACTGACCCTGCCTGCGGAAGAGTCCTTGTCTCAGTTAATCCAAATTTTGCAGACCAAATTATCGTTACCCTCAGCCAAACTCTCTGTTGTCAGCAGAGGTGAAAGGGGAGGTAAAAGTATCGAGGTTCTAGCAGGCTTTGAACGCTGAAAACGTCATAATGCGAATTTGTTAGAACTGAATGCAATGCTGTTGGCCACTGCCTCAGCCGCTGCAGAGCCAGCTGTTCGCACAGTATTATTGAAATACTTCGCTCAAACGGGGTTCGTTATTTCATCACGACAACTATTAGAGGATGTTTGAGAAGTCGCGATCGCCCTGCGTAGGGGCGTGGCATGCGGCCAAGGATCCCTAAAAACTACCGCAAAACTGTTACCCGAATGCTACGCCCTTACAGATCAAGGGTATAAACCGGGGCTTTTAAAACACCCTCTTAGAAATGAAGTTTGATGAAATTCAACGGAAATTCATGAATACTGACTTAGAGAATGAACGTTTTACTGATTCACGGACTGGGACGCACCCCCCTATCACTGCTCAACCTGGAACGGCGGTTACAGCAGGCTGGCCATCACACTGAGTTATTTGGGTACTTTGCGTTCCACGAGTCCTACGATCGCATTGTAGAGCGGCTGCAAATCCGACTGCACGCCCTGGCAATGCAAGGTAGTTACGGGGTCGTGGCTCATTCTCTGGGTGGGTTGCTTACGCGATCGGCCCTTGGCTCTCTACCCATTACCCCACCAGCCCATATCATCATGCTGGGAACGCCCAATCAACCGCCTCGATTGGCCGCTCATGCGTGGCGCTTACCACCCTTTCAATGGTTCTCCGGTCAGTGTGGCTTTAATCTCACCAGTCCGGACTTCTACGCGGCTATGCCAGCATTGCAGGCTCCCTATACGATCGTCGCTGGCACCTGTGGCCCCAGGGGCGTACTCAGTCCGTTCGGGATGGAACTCAATGATGGGATTGTCGCCCTCAGCGAAACGCGCCTTTCCGACCAGGATCGAATTGTCCAGTTAGACGTATGGCACACCTTTATGATGAACGATCGGGTTGTTCAGGAAACGGTACTCCAGTGTTTACAAGAAAAGAGCCTGACTCAACCTCACCCCGCCTGCAGCACCCCCGTCCGGCTCAGAGAGAGAGGTCAATTAAAGATGTGATTACAAAATTCTGATATTTACAGAAAGCCAGAAATCGCTCTGAAACGGACTGAGGATGCGGGCTATGCGATCGCGGATGTCCTCATTTTTCGAGGAAGGCGTTGCGATCGTGGTGGTTTGCAACGTTTGCTTATTCATGTTTCCTTCCCTACCAGGGATTGATGCATTACGTTAGCCCTAACGCATCCGACGTTTAATTTATTTCTGAGCAGCATGAGAAACTTCCTGAGTGAGTTGGTCTAGCTCAGCCTGCATGGTGTTGTGGACTGTTTCATAACACTCATGTACATAGTCTGGATCGTGGGCTGCTTCCTCGCCATAGCGTTCAAAGACGATCGGGGCACAGACTCGCGTGTGGATCTGCACAGGGAAGGGAATGTTGGGCCAGGGGCCGATCGCAATTCCCCAGGGTAGACCCAAATAAATGGGCCACACCTCCGGATCGATGCCAAAGGGCCAGGGAATACCCCGTTGGTGAAGCTGCTGCAACTGTGGGTAGAGATCGGCCAGGATAATCAGCGTTTCATGTGCCCCGTGGGAGATCAGCGGAACGATCGGGGTTTCCGTCTCCAGGGCCAGTTTGATGAACCCGTGATGGCCCTGAAAGTGAATTTTGTGACGTTCTGAGTAAGGCCGAAAGAGATCCTGCGCTCCACCCGGATAAATCAGCAGGCTGGCATCCCGCTGGAGAGCCGCCAGAGCCATTTTGGGGTGAGCGCGGAGGGTTCCCACCTGCGTCCCCAAGCGTGCTAACCCCGGTAGTACCTGCCAGATCAGAGGGTTCATCAGGGCGTAAGCAGGCCGCTCAACCCCAAACTTCTGATACCAGTCATGCATGACCATATACAGGTCAGGGGCGACCATTCCCCCATTGTGCGATCCAATCAGCAGCACTCTCCCTGTGGCAGGAATGTGTTTCCAGCCGCTGGTTTGTACATGAAAGTAATCGTGATAAAACCAGTCCAACAGAGGCAACAACTGCCGAATTACCTGTGGATCGCGATCGTTCAGCGACCAACCATTCAGGCTTGTGGAGGGAGCCAGGGTGGCTCGTGTTAATAAGTTGCAGAAGGTGTTGAAAGCGGAGACGAAACGAATCAATGAGGGCATGGATTAATGGATCTGCTATCAAGACGGAGCACTGGGGGCATTTTCTCCATAAACCATGTCATTGGCTTCTGCATAACGGTTCATGAATCGCATAAAGCGTTCCCAATGGTCATTCTGGTTGATCTCTAGTTTACATTCAACCCGTCGCAAGTCTTCTCCTTCTGGGCCTCCATACAGGAACCGTACCCCGGAGGGTTCAACCAGCATCTCGCCTTCTTCATCAATCAGATGCACCGCGTTGGCCGATCGCTTCCAGTAACTGCGAAAGTGCTCCAAGGATTCCAATTTATCAAAGATCAATACGGCCGATCTCTGACCAGACAGCTTATTTCGTCTCAGGCTCACACCACTTAATTCTTCTTGAACACCCGCAAAAATTTGGATGCTGGGACTTTGAGTGACCATAACTACCTCCCCTACACAATCAGGGCTGCTTGAATTTTCCCCACCCAATTTTCCGTGACGATTCACGGGCGATCGTCATTCGCTTCCACCTGATCTGATACTATCGGCAAATACCCTCAGGGTTCCAGGGGTGGCACCGTTTGAGCATTGGGCCTAGTTTGAGCGGGTAGCAAGGCTTTCGCAGCTAAATACTCATGCAACTCATGAGTGGACAGTTGACACAAATCTTTAGCTAGCTCAGAAACCTTCAAGTTTTTCGGCAGATCGGGGATGAGCACTTCCCGCATGATCCCCAGAATCTTAGGCTCCGCCACCAACAGCAGTTGATGGGGCTGGCGTGTTTGCAGGAATTCGGTCAGCTTAGCAGCGATCGTCTGGGCAAAGCGGCGTTCAAACTCAACGAGATGATTTTCCCGATGATCGTCATAACCGTGAGCCTGACCTGCGCTGCCGCGATTGCGTCCGGGCTTGGTATTTGACCACAAGTCCTGCCCCTGAAGCTCTTGAGTCGAACTGAGTAACGTGGCGACTTCAACTAATTTAGCACTGGGTTCGTACTCAGGAAACTTAGCGGGTTCCAGCACAAATAGCCTTGCCTTACTACTGTTAACAACAGCAACAACATAGTTTTGCATAACCCATCTCCAGGTACTCTGGATACCTGCATCCTACCTCGTATGAGTGTTGTAAAACACAATCTCGCACAAAGATTAAAATTCTCGACATCTTTCTTAAACTTTCTAATTCCACTTATTCCGTCGTTGCTTGACAAAGTCCTTAGCCTCTTCAACGGTCTTGAAGCGTTCTGGGTAGCGGTTGTGTAATACCTCTGGCAGACGATCGCAGTCACGATTGCGATTCACGGAAATGCCAGCGGGTAAATCGACATTACAAAGCAACGGCGAATCTTCTCTCTCTTCTCGCTTAAGCTGCTGTTGGGTTAGCTCTTCGGTGCGGCTGAGATCTAAAGCGAATAAAATCGCACGGCTGAGGTTGGCATCGCGGAGATGGGCACCGCTGAGGTTGGTGT
>JBBIQC010000224.1:0-7244 GCA_037442585.1 Oscillatoriales cyanobacterium bin_317 | reverse complement strand
ACTCTCTCCTTCCCCCTGGTCACTGTCCACGGCTACCTCAATCGCTGGAACTGTCGCCTTCTCCACCTCTGGTAACTTTTCAGGGGTTAACCGGGTTTGAGTGGCACCCGACAGGAGTTTCAACAATTCCGGTCGGGGGTCGTGCAGGAGATAGATCAGCCGATCGCCGATCTGCCAGATTTCTTCGGCTGAGACGATTTGCAAGCGATCGCCCCGCTCTACCAACAGGGGGACTAACGAACCCTCCTCAATCAGTTTTTGCAGGTAAGTTTGTTGCATTTCCAATCGTTCTTCTGTGAAATCGAGTTCGCCTAACTTCACAGAACCATCTGTAATGTACTGGCTCCAGGTTTTGATCGGAATTTGGGCCACAAACGCCTGCTTAATTTTGGGATTGGGACTGGTATTACTCACTTCAGGGTCGCGTGGGAAGATCGCCAGCACCTGGGGAGGGCCAAATTCCTCCTCGGCTCGTTGCGCCACCACTAAATTCACTTCCCCATTACTGGTCATCGCCAGAAACGTACCCTTGGCGGCCAATCCAGCTCGCTCCAACACATCCGTATCTAAGGCACTGCTGATAAAAATTGGGATCTTCTCCGCTGCCGCCTGCTCTTTCGCTTCGAGAGCCGTGTCCAGTAACACCACCGCTTCCCCTTTTTCAAGCAATAGCCGAGCAATCAGTAAACTGAGGGGATTACAGCCAACAATTACGGCTCCTTTGGCCGCTTGAGACGTGATGTTTAACAAATTGGCGACCCCCTGAGCCGTCAGTGCCTGCACAAAAACCGTCAGGATAATCGTCAGAAAGACCAGCGCCTTAATCGAGTCACCGCCATTGATGCCGCGCTGAGTTAGGGAAATTGCAAACAAAGAAGCCACAGATGCTGCCACAATTCCGCGCGGAGCCACCCAGGACAGAAATAGTTTCTGCCGCAAACTCAGGCCACTATTCCAGGTACAAATCCAAATATTGATTGGACGCACCACAAACATCAGGGTCAAAACGGTCAGTACCCCGCCCCATCCCAACGCCATCACCCCTGGAATCGATAGATCTGCTGCCAATAAAATAAACAGGACAGAAACCGCCAGGGTCGAGAGTTGGCCTTTAAAGCGTTTGAGCAATCGTTCTTCGGGCAGTGAGGAAGCTCTCAAACCCGACTCACTCTGCAAGGACTGCGCTAACCCAAACCAGCCCCATTGCCCAGCCAGCACCACCAGACTTTTGAGGTCATCAGAGATAAATTGGGCACGCTTCAAAATTTGACCAATCAGCCATCCCCCCGCAATCCCAATAACGCTCCCAATTCCCAAACGACTGACTAATCCGCCGGCAATCTCGATCGGCTCGGCATCCCCGTTAATCAAAATATTCAGAACGACGACAGCCAGAATGGCCCCAACGGGATCGATCAGCACCCCTTCCCCTTCCAGCAAAGTCGTCACCCGGCGATCAACCTTTACCTGCTTCAACAAAGGATTAATCACCGTTGGCCCCGTCACGACCACCAGGGAAGCATACAGAAAAGAAATTGACCAGGGAAACTCACTCAGCCAGTGAGCCGCCATTCCCCCACCCAGGAGCGTGATCAGCGTACCCACCGTCACTAAATTTCGCAGGCTCCCAGACACCCGCCCCAGATCCCGCAACTGGAGATTAAATCCGCCTTCAAACAGGATGATGGCGACCAGCAGCGGCACCAACACATCCAATCCGACTCCCAACCGACCAGGGTGCAAGATACTCAGACCAGTGGGGCCAAGCACAATCCCAAACAGCAGCAGCAGCGCGATCGCGGGTGCATTGACATACTCGGCCAGCACCTGCGCCCCCACCCCAGCCACAACCGTCAGGATAATTTGCAGTGTCAGGCCAAGGGACGCATCCATGAGAGCGCTACTTCAATAACAAGTAGTAAAGCTGTCCAGGCGCATTGATTAAACCTGCTCGATCGCCCGCCAGAGTTCCCGTTCCCATAAAAACATCGACTCGTCCTGCGCCTTTAATCGCGCCACCTGTATCCTGATCTAGCACGTAACGGGTAGCCAGTTGTGACTCTAACTTTCCGGAAGCCGTCTGTACTGGAATTTGAGTTTGAATGATGGCCAGTGCCCCCGGTGGAAATAGGGATTTATCGGTCGCGATCGATCGTTCAGGCAAGACAGGCACTCCCAAACTGCCCGTGGCGGGACTCCCTCCAGTGGGCTTAAAAAAGACAAATCGCTGGTTTTTCGGTAAGTACACATCCAACTCATCAGGATGATCTTTGAAATATTGCACCACCGCAGGCAGGGTTAACTCTTCTGGTTTAATTTTGCCTGCTTTCACCAATTCCCGTCCAATCCCGACGTAGGGGTAATCCGTATTGCCCGCATAGCCGATCGTCTTCGTGCTGCCATCGGTCAAATGCAGGCGGGCCGATCCCTGCACCTGAATCAAAAACGCTTCCAGGCGATCGCGCAACCACACCAATTCCAATCCCCTCAGTGGCCCTTTCGAGAACTGCAGGCCATCTGTTCCTTCCAGTTGCTGTCGGGTAGGATGGGGTTTGCGCCATGCGGCAAAATCAGGTGGCATCCGAAAAATGGGATAGGAAAATTCCTTGGTGCGTACCCGACTGGCTTCGTGAATTGGCTCAAAATAGCCTGTAAAGCCGACCGTTCCCTGACCATCCTTCCCCGTGGATTGGTAGAACACAAATTCCCGTTCGATCGCCGCCTGTAACGCCTCTGCGGATTTACTTTGGACGACTAACTGGCGGAACCGTTCCAGACTGCGCCGCACGCGATCGCGGGTAATCCCAGGAATGGCATAGCGACGATAATCCTCTGCTGCTCTTGCCGTTCTCAGGTAGCGCAAACTATGGTCGATCGCCGCCAATAGCACTTTGCGATCGCCCCGTTGACCAGAAGTACCCAGGATCTGGGTGTCAGGCGGCAGGGAGATGGGCGATCGCGCAGGCACCAGGGGCGGAACAGGAGCAGGTGCAGGCTTGGCAGGAGCCACCTGGGATACTCGTTCAGTCGTCCTCTCCAGCGCACCCTTACTATTGCCCGTTGGTACATTGATCAGACCCACTGCCAGCAGGGCAAGCGAGGAGGCGATCGTCACAATTCGACCCATCTCAACCGTTAAAACCGTTCAACACTGGAGCTAAAGACGGGTTCTACCCGAATGCCAATCACCTTTGAGGGGCGCAGCACCATATATTCTCCCTGGACGTTCTTAATTGGTACCGTAATGAAGTCGTGAGAGGTTGATTTAGGCACCAACTCACCGCTGTACCACTTCTGAAACTCTTGAATGGTGGGGAAGCGAACTTCTTCCCGATGCCCCCCTTCAATCAGCAGGTGAACTGCATACTCGGTCGGAGTGCGGGCATACTTGCTGCGCCGCTGTTCTCCAGTTGCTCCATCAGCCGCTTGAGTCATAGAACCTGTCTTCTTGCGTGTACGTTGTCATTATCTAGCACGAATGCCAGATAAAATCACTTTGCCCAGGGCAGGGGCAAAAGTATCAGTTAAACCATCTCAACTAAACAAATTAAACCGCTTCAGTTGGGTTTGTAGCAAAGGGAGTAAAGTTTTGCGAAGTTGAGCTTTGTCCTTAAATAACACCCGATTTTGACCAGGCAGATCAAACGGAAACTGTCCGGGTAAGTCATCCCGCTCCATTTGAGTCAGCAAAATTTGCTCTTTGCGTTTGCACTGCAAGGCATACCCAACTTCCACACAGACAGTGGGACTGGGCAACACCTGAGTCGGTGAGCCAGAAATCTGGGCGATCGCCGTCGTATCCGCAATGAACAGCAGACTCTGCCGAATCGATCGCATCAGCTTACTATCCAGGCGGGTGGGGCCATCGGTTAAGCGGTGGGATTCTTTCAGAAGAATGGGCAGGCGCGATTTAGCATTGATTTTTTCTAAAGCTGCGGCCAATTCATCTCGCAAAATCTCACCGGACTCTGGAAATTCAGTTTGATAACAGAAGAAAATCACTGGCTCTAAACCGGCCATAATCTCCTGTTTGGTGAAATAGATTTCGTGACTGCGGAGGTCGATATTAGCAATCACATAGCCGCCACTTCCTTCAATGTAAAATTCAACGGTTTCCCCTTCTAAATAGCGCTGAAACCAGGCCGATTTAAGCACGTCTTCACTATCATCTAAAAAATCTGCGCGTAACCCGGATTTCAGCAAACTATTTCGACTCAGACGCAAATCATGGGGACGTTTTTCTAATTCCTTAATTGGCTCGTACTCTTCCAGATACCAGGCTCTAAGCGCAATGATAGCCATTCTGTACTCTAATTTTTAGGTTTAAAACTACAACAGCACCCAACGATTCTACTCTCTGAGTGACCTCCTCTCTTGCTTTTATTCTATCTGGAGGTGAACTGACTGGATACCCGGATTAACTCCCAGTATTTCAGTTGCAACACTCCCTATTTTATAGCTGAGGAAGTATCAAATTTCGCTTTGGGTGCTGCTGTGGTTTAGACGAGACAGATTTAGATGAAACAGCGCTTCTACCTCTTAACTAACTTTGAACATTGGCTGTTAATCTGCCAGGGAAGCTTGGTAGCTTCACTTAACACCATACCTATCGCTGGAGTGGGGATCAAGTCTATGTAATTAAAGTTCAATTTTGTTCGCCAAAATACAATATTTTTCTTAACAAATGGAGGTTGGGGATTAGGTGGACTGTGGGATGCCCCCCGACCCGGAGCCAAACGTCGCTGGCAACCGGAAGACCTGGAATACCTGGACGCATGCTTACGCGCAGAACCGCCCACCTACAATAGCCAATTTAGCCTCTGCCATCATTGACGGTATCGATGTCAGAACTCAAGCCGCAGGGTATCAAGCTGAACGGTTCCATTTTCCCTCGAAGTTGGCTCATTCATAGACCGTTATATACCTGAGCTTTTTAACCCTTAGCTACTTAATAAATTAAATCGTTCTCGTACTATTGCACAAAGAAAATTCTATCCATAGATTGATTTGTCCTGGTCAGTGTTTTCAGTATAAAAAATATATGCGATACAGTTAACTTTTACGCTTTCAATTGTCAAAAAATTCGGAGGTCAACAGAATGAAGTTTATCAATTTACAAACCTTTCGCCCCTTACGCTTTTTAGTCGCTATCGTTGCTTGTGTCGTCCTGTTTCTGGCCGCAACTGGCCCTGCTTTTGCCATGCAAGGATCTCAGAGCCAACCCTCTGACGGCGAAACTCAACTTAAGGGAATTTACAAGGAATCAGAAGAGGCTTTGAGAAATCCTCCTTTGTCCCTCGATAAAATCCAGTCAAAAGCTAATGAAGGTCATATCAATGCCGTACAGGGAGCGGCTGACATTGAGAAGATGAAACGACCTGAAAATTCTCAACAAGCAACCTCTTTTAAGGAAGAAATTGAGAAAGCTCTGGATCAGGTAACGAAGTAATTGCTTGCTAAATAAACCTTGTCCAAGTCCAGAACTGTCGTTTCTCTTATGGGAAAACTCCTGTTCTCTAGCTGGACTTGGTTTAGCTAGAAATTAGCACCCCTTCCTCGAATTGAAGAAGGGGTTTTTAATTTATGAATATGGTTTTTTATAACGATCGCAAAAGTCTGAACAATCAATCGCGTGATTCGTCATAGCTGTAGTGGGATGAACTGCACATTTCAAGAGTGAATTTCTACTCAAGAAATAGCAATTCGATGGCGGTCTGAGATGATCTCATCCACCTTAAAAACCCCTCCCCTAGCCCCTCCCCGATGCGGAGAGGGGAACTCTTCAAAGCCTGCTTCCCTTGTAGGGAAGGGGGTTGGGGGTTAGGTCTGAGATTATCTCAGCCAACTACCTGGCCGCGGCGGAAGCCAAAAACCGGACAAGTTGAGCTACTTGCAAGGGTTTCCCTGGTTTACCTTCCATAGTCGGTCAGTTCGCTTGACTTACCTCTGTCTTAGGTAAGATCAAGGACTTCTACCTTAGGTAAGGTTTTGTACACAACATCCCCCAGTATTGTGCTCATATAGCCATCCTGTTTGAATGCTAAAATGACCTCCCACTAGAAAGCGCTCTCACAACCTCTTTACTTATAGCTGGGAAGAACAGCTATAGGAGCCTGGAGATTTCCATGTTTGGGGCGATCGCCATTGATCCCCATCCCTTAACTGCGATCGCCCTTTTCTGCATAAAAGCCTCAGTGCGATTTATCTGAAGCGCAGGCATCACGATTGGGGCAGTGGGATTATTCGAGTCCTTGAGGAACTCAGATCTAGCGTTGAAGTACTGCAACGCAACATTTGGGAACTGCAACGCGATATGTAAGTACTTCAATGCCGCATTTAGGAACTCCAACCCAGCGTTTAAGAACCTCAATGCGACATTGAACAACTCCAACACGATGTTTAAGAACTTCAACATGACCTTGGGGAACTCAAACGCAGCATTGAACAACTTCAACACGATGGATATGCCGCTTTTATTTACGATTTCTCCGATCGCCTGGACATGGTAGTTGGCTGAGATAATCTCAGACCTCCATCCTGGACACCAGCAACCTCAACATTAACTTTTACGCTGAATAGCCGATCTTTTTGCTAATTTCTCCTCAAGGAACTGCCATCAGAAGCGGACTAGAGTGCAGAAATGTCATTAATATTTATCAGGAGATGCATCAATGGCAAGACTGAAACGGAGTTCAACGGTACTTGATAAAGCCATGCGACGAATTGCAGGTATGCGATCGATCAGTGAAACGTTGGAATTTGGTGAGGGATTGAATTTGACGGAGTATGATGCTCGCATTCAAGCGCTGCAGACACGGTTAGGAAATTACAATACGATGCTTTCGACCCTGGACGAGATGGCAGGTCAGATTGCGCTGTTAGAACAGGAGTTACGGAGTTATTCAGAGAAGATGTTGATGGCTGTAGCTGCCCGGTATGGCAGGGACAGTTTGCAGTATATGCAGGCGGGAGGCACACTCCGTAAGCGTAGTGTTCGTCGTTCAGGCGCGACCCCATCTGTCTCGTCAGCGACTCCTACCCCTGTGGTTGCAACCGCGATCGCAGAAAAAGCAAAAACCAACGGCAAGGGGGCGAGAGTCACGTTGAATTAAAAGTTATTAGCGCGATCGGGCAGATCTGAAACTGGTGGCAACGCTGTATTCACAGGATGAACTGACCAGCCCGCTTCTGCCCGGTTTTAGCTGCCTGGTGAGCCAGCTTTTCTAGCTGTAAACGCTTTGCGA
>JBBIQC010000223.1:0-7245 GCA_037442585.1 Oscillatoriales cyanobacterium bin_317 | reverse complement strand
GGCCCTGGATGCTCCCCAACTGCGACGAGACTTTGGTTATCGATCAGAACATTTTATGGCGATCGTGGCAAGGGAAATGATTCAATCCTTTTATGGGAAGCCGCCAACCTACTCCTACCTTCATGGCTGTTCCAATGGCGGACGGCAAGCTCTGATGGAGGCCCAACGCTATCCCAATGATTTTGACGGCATTATTGCAGGCGCACCCGCTGCGATTCAGGCTCCTCTCAACGGTGAATACGAAGTCTGGAATGGGCTAGCCAATGTTGATCCGCAAGGCAACCAGATTCTAGAAGTTGGTAAACTGGCGCTGATTCACCAGGCAGTTCTAGCGAATTGTGACGGCAAAGACGGATTGGTGGATGGTCAGATTACGGATCCAAGAATCTGTACTTTCGCGCCAGAGTCACTTCAGTGCCGTAACAACGTTAACCGATCGACCTGCCTCACGATGGCAGAAATCGGAGTCGTACAAAAGCTGTATGGTGGCCCAGTAGATCCTCAAGGCAATCATCTTTATCCAGGGCATGAGGCGATCGGGTCAGAACTGGGCTGGCAAGGTTGGGTGGTTGGTATGCCCGGAATGCCTCCTATGGCGGCTCAAATTGGCAATGGTTATCTAAAATACCTGGCGTTTGTGAAGAGTCCCTCCGCATCCTACTCTTTGAAAGAGTGGCACTTTACCCAGGAGGGATTCGATCGTCTGCGAGAAATGGGCAACGTTTACAATGCGACCCATGCAGACCTGACAGCTTTCCGAGATCGGGGCGGAAAACTGATTCTCTATCATGGGTGGGCAGATCCAGCGATTTCTCCCTTTGGCACCGTTGCCTATTATCAAGCGGTTCAGGACAGGATGGGAGGGCTATCTGCTGTACAGAAATTTGCTCGTCTGTTTATGTTTCCGGGGATGTATCACTGTCGGGGCGGCACAGGGCCGAGCGATTTTGATATGCTGACTCCGATCGTAGCCTGGGTTGAACAAAATACACCACCCGATAAAATCATTGCAACTTTGCGATCCAATGATAACCAGAGTGGTGGTTTCAGTCGTCCCACCAGTGGGAGGAGCAACCAATCTGAGCGGGTTGTGAGAACTCGACCTGTATTTCCTTATCCGATGCAGGCTCGTTACAAAGGTCAAGGCAGTATTGATGATGCCGCGAATTTTATTGGTTTTACTCCAAGGGACAAACGGTTGATTGATGGTCATTTCTCCTGGATTGGCAATGACTTATTCCAGGCTTCCGTCTCATCCTCAGTTACAGTCCCCCGATCGGTAAAAACAAGCTGAATGAGGAAACCAAAATGACGATTTCCTTTGGTCGAGAGATTTGCGGAGACTTGGAGCAGGCACAACAGCGAGAATGGCTGGTCACGAATGGTATCGGTGGGTATGCCTCCGGGACGATCGCTGGGCTGGTGACTCGTGGCTATCATGGTTTGCTGGTTGCGGCTCTCAAGCCTCCTCTGGAGCGCACCCTGCTGGTTACTAAGTTGGATGAGAGGGGGCAGTATGGCTCTGTTTCCCTGGCGTTAGGCACCAATCGCTGGGCTACGGGAACGGTCGATCCTCAGGGCTACTGGGACATTGAACAGTTTTACCTGGAGGCTACGGTTCCCGTCTGGCATTATGTCTTTGCCGATGCCCTGCTGGAAAAACGAGTGTGGATGGAACCTGGAGCCAACACCACCTACGTCCGATATAGCTTGCTGCGAGGTCAGTTGCCACTCACCCTGACCTTAAAAACCCTGGTCAATTACCGCAGCTATCACAGTCGCACCAAAGCGGGAAACTGGCAAATGCATCTGGCGGCGATCGACCAGGGCATTCAGGTGACGGCATTTGAGGGGGCACGTCCGTTTTATTTATTCACGGATCGCGGTCAGGCGACGATCGCCCATGAGTGGTATCGCGGATTTGAATTGGTGGCTGAACGCGATCGCGGTCTGGATGATCTGGATGACAACCTGTTTGCCGCCAGTTTTGCCGCCACCCTGCAACCGGGAGAATCCTTGACCTGGATTGCCAGCACTCAACCGACTCCATCTCTGGACAGTACTGCTGCCCTCCAGCGTTACCAGACCCGTACCCAGCAACTGCTCACTACCTGGGATCAAACGCATCCCGCGATCGCCACCCAAAGTCCAGCCTGGATTCAGCAACTGGTGCTGGCGGCAGATCAATTCATTGTCGATCGTCCCTTACCCGACCATCCCAATGGCAAAAGTGTGATTGCTGGATATCATTGGTTTGCTGACTGGGGACGGGATACGATGATCAGTCTGCCGGGACTCACCCTGGTTACAGGTCGTCCTGGCATTGCCAGGGAAATTCTCAGTACCTTTGCCCAGTACGTCAGTCAGGGAATGCTGCCCAATCGCTTTCCCGATGACGGCAATCCCCTCACGGATGCAGACTACAACACGGTGGATGCGACCCTCTGGTACATTGAAGCGATTCGTCAGTACATCGATCTGACCCAGGATGAGGCATTGCTGAAGCAATTATTTCCTGTCCTGCAGGAGATTATTACATGGCATCAAAAAGGCACCCGCTATAACATTCATTTAGATACGAGTGATGGACTCCTGTATGCCGGAGATGCAGGAGTGCAACTGACCTGGATGGATGCCAAAATTGGCAATTGGGTGGTCACGCCTCGGACTGGCAAACCGATCGAAATTAGTGCGCTGTGGTATACCGCGCTGCGATCGATCGCTCGGTTTGCGGATCAATTAGGACAGTCAGCCGATCAGTATAATCAGATGGCTGAAGCAACTCTGAAAGGATTTCAACGGTTCTGGAATGCCCAACGGGGCTACTGTTTTGATGTCCTGGATACCCCCTCTGGAAATGATGCCTCCCTCCGTCCGAATCAACTCTTTGCTATCTCAATTTGCACTTCTGCCGGATATCCAGCTTTACTAACTCTAGATCAACAAAAACAAGTCTTGGCCATCTGCGGACAGCAATTGCTGACTTCCCACGGGTTACGCAGCCTTGCACCCAGTGATCCTCACTATCAGGGATTTTATGGTGGAGATCAGAATCATCGAGATGCCGTGTATCATCAGGGAACGGTTTGGGGCTGGTTGCTGGGAGCTTTTGCTCTGAGCCATTACGCGGTATTTCAGGAGCGATCGCTGGCGAATCAATTTCTCCATCCGATCGCTGATCATTTGCGTACAGCAGGGTTGGGAACTATCAGTGAAATCTTCAATGGGAATGCACCCCTTCAGCCCAAAGGTTGCATCGCTCAAGCCTGGTCAGTGGGTGAACTGTTACGCGCCTGGTTTGTGATCAATCATAAATCTCACCATACCTGATCCCTAACCCCCAACCCCCAATCTCCATCTTCAAATCTTTAGATCTGCGGCTTATTCATCCAAAAACCCTCTAAATCGGCATCCAGGTCTATGGAACCCATCCCAAATCCCCCTAATTCTTACCCTGCTACCAGTCTTCAATCCAAACGGTTCTTTCACTCCAAACGCTTTACTGAGGCGGCTCAAAAGCTGAATCCCGTGTTGCTCTGGGCGGCGATCGCTGGATTGTTGACCGGACTCATTGGGGGGAGTTTTCGGTTACTGGTTTCTGCAACCCTGAATCATCGGGTGTACTGGATCCACTCGCTGCACTCAACCCCGTGGCTAGGGGCGATCGTCTCGCTCGTCCTGTCAGGGATCATGGTGTATTTCGGATTTTGGCTGATGCGGCGATTTGCCCCAGATACGTCTGGCAGTGGCATTCCCCAGATTGAGGGGTTATTGGAAGGATACTTTCCCCTGGTCTGGCAACGGGTCTTACCTGTCAAATTTGTCAGTGGCGTGTCTTTGTTAGGGGCTGGCATGGTATTGGGTCGAGAAGGCCCCACGATTCAGATGGGGGGCAGCATCGGCAGTACCATTATCAAAGCGAATAATGCGATCGGTTGGTGGTGGCGATCCCTGCATCCAACCCCAAAGTTGGGGATTAGAGTTCTCTGCTGTCCATACGATGTTGCTGGATTCCTGATTGCTAGATTCCTGATTACTGGATTTATCAGAGTGATCTTGTGCTCCAGCCATAGTGAGAACATTAAATCCAATCGTCAACAGAAAGGTAGTGAGAAAAAGAGTTAACAATGCTTGCTTTAACTTCATCTTGTATTGAGGGTACAAAGGTGAGATTATTTCAACTACTTCAATTGAAAAGGTGGTCTTAAGAGGGCTTGTTAACTTAAAAATCTTGGTAACAAACGTCATTCAACCACTAGCAAGTTTAGCCTGTATCGACCCAGATTTAACGGTCAGGTAGCATGGATTCAAGTACCTGTTTGAGCGTTTGATTCAACTCCCTCACCACGGCTTTGTGGCGGTGATGGTCGGCCTGGTACGCTTCCCACCATTCGTTAACAGGAATTGGGTTGCCAATCGTGAGAATGGTTTCTTGGGGCGCGATCGCCGGTCGAGCGGCATCTTTCCCAGCCAATTCGTGAATTAACGTATGCAGCATCAGCAGGGTTTCTGAGAAGCGGCGGGTGGTGGGTTTTTGTTGCAAATAATCCCCAGTCACCGTGACAAAGTTTTCCACCCATTTCATATGCCATAGCTGGGCATGGGCTTCTGCCGCCACCCGATTTGCCAGTCCGCGTTCCACGTCGGACAGGGTTTGAATATTCACATCCCGGCGATAGATCCAATCCCAGACTGTATCTTCGATCGCATGACTGCGTTCAATCAGGGTGCCTTTCGGCTGCATATTGAAATAGCCTTCCAGCATCTTCAACACGGCATCCATCAACGCCTGCAATCGATTGGCCAATTGCTCGGCCTGGGTCATGCCAGGGAGAATTGCTTCAGGGAAATGCAAACGGTGATGAAACTCCAGGTAAAAGTCTTCCATCTGGCACAGTAAAAAGTTGGCAATCCGGAGCAGGCGAGGATACAGCAGGGCTTGTTCTTCCGGGGTCAGGAGCCGAGTTGGATCCCAATTAGCATTGGCCTGCGAGAGTTGATTTTCCAGTTGTAATACTGTTCCTGCGGGCGGTGGAAATCCACATTCCCGCTCCATTGCTCGCAGTACTTTTAGCAGATTCGGCCAGGGATTTTCTAAATAGGCGTATCGCACCCCCACTGGAACAATGCAGACGGGACGAGGTTGGCCGCTTTTGACTAAGTCCTCCACGCACCAGAGGCTGGTTTGAATACATCCCAATTCCAGGGGGCTGACCAGTTCACTATGGCCATTCGTGAAGCCTTCTGGGGCAACGGCGATCGGCAAATCTCCTTTCGCATACAGATGTCGCCAGGTACGCAGGGCGGCAAAATCGGGCCGTCCCCGAATCACTGGAATGCCCCCGATCGCAGGCAGCAACCAACTGGCAATTGCACCAGCCCACATGGGGATGCCGCGATCGTAGACAAAGTAGGCAAACACAGGCCACCGCAGTTTAATTCCCATTCCCTTAGCCACCTGGGGCACCGTTTGATGCAGGTACTGAATCAACGAGGGCGGATCATTGGTACTCAAATGACGGTAGGCAATGAGAAACCGCAGTTGGTCAGCCTGTAATTGCTGATAACAGTCCACCAGCACTTCGGTATTTTCAGCCCGAATTCGTGAGATCTGGCACTGCGATCGCAAATACAGGGGTAACAACCAATACACTCCGGTCAGTACCCATTTCTTTAAATTGGGAGGAAGAAACTTGAGACGGGATTGAGCCAGAACTGAGTGTGACAAAGTTTAGCTCCCGCATTATTAAACGCTTTAATTATGGTATACCAAAAACATCTGATTTACAGTTCTTGTATCATCTGAATTCATCCATGAATTCACAATAATGAATTCACAAAAAGCAACATTTTTTACGCCGCTCCTCTCAATCATCGGTTTGATTGGGATTGTTGCGATCGTTGTGTTGGTCGCGATCTTCCTGGCTCCCTTCTGGTCGATCTTCTGGGGAATTCTGGCCCTGCAGCGGGAAGCCTTTCAAGCCCTGTATGCCCTTCCCTATCGATTAGAAGCGGCCATTCTCGTGGTTTTTATGGCCAGTGTGTCGGAAGCGATCGGGCAAAGTTTTGTGTTGTTTGTCAATCGAGTGCCGCCCAGTCGCTTTCTGATCAGTTTATTGGTAACGGCCATTTTCTATGTGTTTAACTATGGGGTTTGGGCAGCCAGTATCTGGATCATTAACAGTTTCATTTTTGCCGGAAGTGCCCGTTTATTAGACGTTGCGAGTACTCTGGGATTTGGTTACGCGCCATTTATTTTGGGCTTTGCGATCGCGCTGCCCTATGCAGGAGAAACTCTGTATGGGCTGCTAACCATCTGGAGTGTGCTGGCGATCGCAACGGGATTGACCGTGCTGACCGGGACAGGATTTTTGCAGGCTCTGAGTGCCTGTGGTCTGGGCTTTCTGCTGCTGCTGATCCTCCAGCGCACCCTCGGCTATCCCCTCATCTTTGCCGTTCACTGGCTTTCAGAAAAGCTCTTAGGATTTGAGTTGTTCATTGACAAACAACATCTGCGGCCTTTGCTGGAGTCCAGTCCAAATTTACGCCCGATCGAGAAATCTCAAATCGGTGTGGCTGAAGCAATCAACAGCACACCTGAAAATAGTGATTCAGATTCACGCTGGCAACAGTACTTTTCCCGCATGTCCCTATTTGTTGCGCCCCTGAATCAGCGGATGGTGAGCGTCATCAATCGCCACAAATGGGCAGAAATGCGGAAATTTAAGCGTGTGCTGAAATATGTCTGTCTGGCGTTCCTGGCGATCGCGGTGCTGATTCTGATCTCGCCTGCAAAAGGGCCGCTATTAGCGTGGCATCTGGCGTTGGATGATGTCACCCGGTTGGTGCTCGATCTGGTGGGATTCAGCCTGTTGCTGGTGTTTCTGGCGCTGTTTGTGGAAGCGTTTACCTCCCCGATCGAAGCGCTGGGTTGGTGGGCTGGCTGGTATGCGGCGGTGCCCGTGTTTGCCGAAGAATCCTGGCAGCAACTGGCTCCTCCCCAGAGTCAGGTGAAACGCTATGTGGTTTTTCTGGATGGCATCTGTCAGGATTCTACTCACCTGAAACCCTATGCTCAAAGCTTACTGCGGGAGCTTTACGAGAGTTTGCCACCAGAGATTCGGATCGTTGGCAATATCATGCCCTACTCGGCCACCAACCGTCCTCTAACGGCATCTGACCGTCCTCTAGCCTGGTTCTGGCAATGGGTGGAGAACCATGAGCAAAGCAATCGAGCGATCGCGA
>JBBIQC010000222.1:0-7284 GCA_037442585.1 Oscillatoriales cyanobacterium bin_317 | reverse complement strand
CATTACGGGCAATGGGGGTATAAGTACCTGTTTTCAGCAGTGTCACCAGTTTGTCGTACAGTTCCGGGGGTAAGTCTTGCAAATTGTTCAGTAACAGCGTGCCTTTCCCCAACCAATCCAGCAGTCCCGGTTTGCCCCCTGCTCGTCCAAACAGTTCGGCTCCACTCGCCTGTAAAGTGTTGCAATTCACCTTAATCATTGGCTCATGGCGGTTCGGGGAACTGAAGTGGATCAGGGCGGCTGTATTATCTTTCTCCAATCCCGGTTCGCCGAAGATCATCACCGGTGCACGATCGCTGGCGGCCTGCTTAATCTCCTGCCGTTGCCGCACCGCATAGCGACTGATACCGACAATGCCTCGCTTCACCTTGGGCACCAGATAGGGACGTAGCGCGGCCTGTCGTTCCCGCTCATACTCCAGTTCAGCCGACACCTGATCCAGGCGACTGGCCAGATACCGGGAAAACTGTTGAGAAATCTCCGGATACTGCTGCACCAGTGCCAGGAAGTCTGCCCTGGAAATCACCCACAGCACCACATCTGACAGGGTAATCACCGTTTGTTGGATCGGTTGATCCAGGAGCAGTTCTCTCACATGAAACACGGCTCCCGGCAATAGTCCCACTGCATCCGCCAGGGAGGTTTTGCGGGTGCGGTAACTTTCCAAACGGCCCGATCGCAAGATATACAGCGCTTCTGCCGGAGTGTCTTCCAGCACTACCCGGCGATTTTCCTGGATGGATTGTTCTTGAATCACTGTCGCGATCGCCTCCAGTACCTCTTCGGATAGCACATGCAGCAGAGTATTTTGCCGCAGCCAGTTGACCCGTTCCTCTTGCTCCATGCTGTACCTCCTTAGTGCGGGCGATCTACCCCTGCCTATGACAGTCATACCATTTTGGGTTAGGGATTGGAGGTCAGGGATTGGGGATTGGTTACAGGTATTAACGGTTAAACCAAGTCCAGCTAGAGAAGTGGAGTTTTCCTATTAAGACAAACTACGGTTCTGGACTTGGACAAGGTTTAATTAACGAAAGCTTGTAAAAATCAACTTCTGCGCTAGCCTGTTCACAAGCCAATGACCAACTGATGCCAGGAAGGGGATCAGGGATTGGAAAGTGGGGATTAGCTCTGTGATTTTCAGAGTGAATTCAATGGCAGATCAATCCCGTTGGCTACCAAAATCTCGGTTCGGAAAATATCCTTAAATCCAAAATCCAAAATCTAAAATCCAAAATCCCTATGGCTCAAAACGTATCCCTTCCACGCCAACCGTTTGTCTCGCAGGTCGATCGCCTGATCGAGGTGGATGGACTGTGGAAGCGATATGGAGCATTGGAAGCGTTACGAGGCATTAGTTTTGCCGTTCGACCCGGAGAAATTTTTGGCTTGATCGGGCCAGATGGAGCGGGAAAAACCACCACGTTTCATATTTTGGGTGGAGTCATGGAGGCGACGGCGGGAACGGTGCAAGTGCTGGGAAAACAGCCCCGCGATGCCCGGTTGGGAATTGGTTACTTAACTCAGCAATTTTCTCTGTACCTGGATCTGAGCGTGAATGAAAACTTGAGTTACAGCGCCGGATTGCGAGAAGTTCCGGAGGCCCTGTTTCAGCAACGCCGACTCAAGTATCTCAAATTAATGTCCCTGGAAGACGTGGGCGATCGTTTGGCCGCACAGCTTTCAGGTGGCATGAAACAGAAACTGGCGCTGTGTTGTGCCCTGGTTGCTCAACCTCACGTTTTGCTGCTGGATGAACCCACCACGGGCGTTGATCCGGTTTCTCGCCGCGAGTTTTGGGATGTGCTGGCAACTCTCGCCGATGAAGGCACCACGATCGTCGTTGCGACTCCCTACCTGGACGAAGCCGAACGCTGCAACCGCATTGCTCTGATGTATGAGGGACAAATTCAGCAACTGGGCACCGTTCAGCAACTGCGAGATAGCCTGGGACTACAGTGCTTAGAACTGCACACCCCCACCATGAGCACTCTGGAACGCATCCAGCAGGTGCTGACAGATGCCAGCCTGGAATCACCCACCAGCCAGATCGCCGATATTCAGAGTTTTGGCGATCGCCTGGATGTGCTGGTCAAAGATCCGCAGCTTGGAGAAGCCGAAGTGCGATCGTTGTTAGACCAGCATCACCTGCCCCTGCACAGCATCCAGGCCGCCGAACCCACCCTGGAAAACGTCTTTGTGACTCGATTGCGACAGCAGGGGTCGGAGCCGCCGTTTGTGCATTTTCCGAGGGAGAAACCAGCGATCTCCCCCTCTATTGCCATTGGTGCTCAAGGTTTAACCAAGGTCTTTGGTGCCTTTCAGGCGGTTCATGATGTCACGTTAGAAGTGCAGTATGGCGAAATTTATGGGTTATTGGGAGCAAATGGAGCCGGGAAAACGACGACGATTAAAATGCTTTGTGGTTTGTTGGAAGCGACCAGTGGCACAATGCTGCTGGCAGGGCAAACCAACAATTTGCGGAGTAATGAGTTGCGGCAGCGGATTGGCTATATGAGCCAAAAATTTACGTTGTATGACGATTTGAGCGTGGTAGAAAACCTGGAGTTTTACTGTGGGGTATATGGGGTTCCCCGCCGATCGCGTCGCACCAAAATCGACTGGGTACTGGAAACCTGCGGTCTGGTGGGACGAGAAACTATGCTCACAGGCAAGTTGCCGGGAGGCTGGAAACAGCGGGTTGCCTTTGGAGCCTCCGTGATGCACGAACCGGAAATCCTGTTTCTAGATGAACCCACCTCTGGGGTGGATCCCCTGGCCCGTCGCCAGTTCTGGCGCTTAATTGAAGACTTTGCCCGCCAGGGAACCGCCATTTTGGTCACGACTCACTATCTGGAAGAAGCGGAACACTGCAATCGGATGGGCTTCATGGTGGCGGGTGAACTGGTTGCCCAGGGATCTCCCAGTCAAATTAAAGCCGAACAACCAGGGCAATTGATCGAAGTGATTTGCGATCGCACCCAGGCGGCCTCCAATCTGCTCAAAACGCAACTGGATCCCTGGCGCGTTTCGATTTTCGGCGATCGGCTGCACCTCGTCCTCGAACGTCCTAATAGTGAAATTCCCGCCCTGCGTGAAACCTTACAAAATCACCAAATCATAGTTCATTCCCTGCGCCCCATTCCCTTCTCTCTGGAAGATGCATTCATTGGCACTGTACAAAGAAACTCTTATGCGCGTTTTTGCTCAGTGTAAGAAGGAATTAGCTCAGTTTAGCCGAGATCGCTTGACGGTGGCGTTGGCGATTGTGTTGCCATTGGCGACATTGTTGATTTTCGGATTTGCGATTCGATTGGAGACGAAAGATATTCCGATTGTGGTACAGGATTTTAGTATGACTCCTACCAGTCGTAGTTATGTGGCTCAGTTGTTTACCACCAATCAATTTCAACCGACGAGATGGTCGGGACAGGATCCGATTAATGATGCGATCGAGAAAGGAATTGCCAAAGCCGCAGTGATCATCCCACCAGACTTTGAACGGCAAGTGAAAGCAGAAAAAACCACCACCATACAAGTGCTAATTGACGGCACGGATGCCAATAACGCTCGGCTAATCCAGAACAGTATTAAAGCGACCACTAATAATTTTTTAACCCGTTCAGGATTAGCGCCTCCGAATGTCAACCGAATTAACACCAACACTCGTCTCTGGTTTAATCCCGGTCGTAAAGAATCCCTCTACATTGTACCGGGGGTGTTCGGCGTGATTCTGTGGATTTATCCATCGCTGTTGGCGGCGATCGCAATGGTACGTGAAAAAGAAGCCGGAACCATTCTTCAGGTGTATACGTCCAGCCTTACGGCAACTGAACTCATTCTGGGAAAACTCCTGGCCTATTTTATTGTCGCCCTGGCAGAAGCCATTTTTGTGATCAGCCTGGGAGCTATTCTATTTCATCTCTGGTTTGCCGGCGATCCCACTCCCTTTCTATCAGGCACCCTACTCTACCTGGGCACCAGCGTCATGTTTGGCTTACTGATTGGAGTCCGCACCTCTACCCAAAATGCCGCTGTTCAGGGAGTCGCCACGATCGGCTTCCTGACTGCCCTCCTCCTCTCCGGATTCATCTATCCCCTTAGCAATATCCCCTTTCCCCTCTCCCTGATTTCCGCCGTTCTCCCCGCCCGCTATTACATCGAACTCAGCCGGGATGCCTTTGTGCGCGGTACAGGTTGGCCAGGAATCTGGTATGCTCCCCTGGCGATCGCCGCCGTTGGCCTGTTCTTCTTCAACGTCTCCCGCAAAACCCTCAGCCGAATGCAACTCAAAGATTAGCTTTGGAATTAGGAATTAGGAATTAGGAATTAGGAATTAAGAATTGAGGGTGACTACTCAGCCTTAAAAGATCAGAATGATTTCTGAGAAATGACATGCGTTATCTACAGCCATTGCACTGGATCAAGTTGGTAGTAATGCTGCAGCAGGTCATATAAGGCCGGAGTGTGCTGCTGCAAAGCCGAGGGTTTTTCAAAGAAGGTTTCGGTAGCCACGGCAAAAAACTCTGCCGGATTTGTGGCACCGTAGCGATCCATAACTGTTTTCAGCCCTCGTTGCACCTCCTGACACAGACGTTGATATTCCTGAGCCATGACTTTAGCCCATTGTTCATAATCCGATCGCTGCTCCAGGATTGGGACTCCTTCCCCCTTGCCATCTTCCTGATCCAGTTGGTGAGCAAACTCATGCAACACCACATTTTGTCCATCCTGCCAGTGACTGCGATCGTGTTGCACCTGCTCCCAGGACAACACCACCTGATCGCGCACCCAGGATTCTCCCAGTCGGGCGACCCGTTGTTCTTCCACAATGAATCCATCCGAGGACGTAGTTTCTGTGGCCCAGTAGGCTCCGGGGTACAGCAAAATGGAGCGCAAATTGGAGAAATAATGTCCGCGTCCGTTCAACAGCAGCAGGCAGGCGATCGCGGCGATCGTCACTCTCATCTCTTCCGTCACCTGCAATCCGGCGCACCCAATAAATTGTTTTTCTGCCAGAAACACCTGAATGTGCCCCTGCAATTGCCGGCGTTGCTCTGGAGACAGCCGGGTATACATGGGCAGAGCATTCTCGACCAAAGCATTCCATAAAGGCGGAAACGATCGCCGCATCAGCCCCTTTCGCCGATGCTTAACCAGCATCGGACTGAGGAGGATGGCTACAATCAGCAGCGCAATCAGCAGTAGCACGAGAGCCGTTTCGAGCATTGGAGGGTGGGAGGTGGGGATTGGGGGTTGGGGATTAGGGATTAGGAATTGGGGAGGGCAAAAGAAAATGGGTTTAACATCTAGGGTAACGTTAGCATTCAGGTCTCAGGCAATGGCAACTGCAGTTCCGGCCACTTTGACTCTTGAAGAATTCCTGAAACAGCCAGAAACTAAACCCGCCAGTGAGTTCATAGATGGTCGAGTGGTTCAAAAACCTATGCCTCAAGGCAAGCACTCTCGGTTGCAACTAAAAATCTGCGAAGTAGTCAACTCGGTTGCCGAAGCCTCCCGAATTGCTCTAGCGTTCCCGGAGTTGCGCTGCACGTTTGGTGGGCGCTCCATTGTTCCAGATGCTTCCGTGTTCCTGTGGAATCGCATTCCCTTTGACCCTGATGGCGAGATTCCAAATAGTTTTGAAATAGCTCCTGCCTGGACGATCGAGATCCAGTCTCCTGATCAAAAAGTGACTAAAGTAATCAGCAACATCCTCCATTGTTTGCGGCATGGGGGGCAATTAGGTTGGCTGATCGATCCCGAAGAGCGGATGGTTTTGGTATTTAGACCGGGACAGGAACCACTGGAGTTAATCAATGACGATCGTCTACCAGTGCCTCAATTTCTCTCTCTGGACTTAACAATGAATCAAGTTTTTAGATGGTTGAAAGTCAACTAAGACACTATGAATACCAATTCTCATGCGGATCAAACCCGAACTGGAGGAACGCGAGTAGGAGTGATTTCGGATACGCATGGATTGCTGCGGCCAGAGGCGATCGCGGCACTACAGGGAGCGGATCTGATTGTGCACGCTGGAGATATTGGAAAGCCGGAAGTGTTGGCTGGCTTGCGGGCGATCGCTCCTGTGATTGCCATTCGAGGCAACAATGACAAAGGAGTATGGGCTGAAAGTATTGCCGAACGAGAAACCATTCAAATTGAAAACGTTTCAGTTCATTTGTTGCACATCGTTCAGGAACTGGCGCTGGATCCGAAAGAGGCGGGTATTCAAGTGGTGATTAGCGGCCATTCTCACAAACCTGCCATGGTCGATCGAGACGGGGTTCTGTTCCTCAATCCTGGTAGTGCTGGCCCCAGACGATTTAAGTTGCCCATTTCCGTTGCACACTTGTACATCCAGGGCACATCCATTGAGACTGAGATCACCGAACTGGTGGTTTAAAATCACTTGTCAGGATAGGTCTGTCGATCGGGAATTGGGTGGCAGAACGGTGAATTCATAGTCAGTTTGCAACCAAAATAACTCTGTACCCCCAAGAGGTTTTCCTATGTCTAATAATTTAGTTGCTTTTAATCCACAGCCGTCTGACTCACCAGAGTCTAGCTCGTCTTCTATCACTCAGGTTTCTGTAGAAACCCAGTGTGGCAGTGAAGCTCAACAGATATTTGACTGGAAACGGCTTGATTCGCTCAAGTTTGCCATGCAATTAATTCTGACGGCTGCCATTTTGACTCTTTGTATTGGGAAACTAACGATGAGTTCCCAGGCCGATGATAAGGCACTCTATTGGGGTGGGATTACCGGGTTATTTGCCTGGTGGATGCCCAGTCCTAATGGCACTCAAAGCAAGGGAAAGTAGTCTGAACCTATTTTTTGTTTGTAGAGACGTTCCGGCGGAACGTCTCTATAGAATTGCCAGAATTGACTGGATCAGCGTTTCCAGATGACGATCGCAAAACTTTTCTGCTTCTGGAATGGAAAGTGCCCATCCAGACGAGTGGACATGATGCGATGGGCAAAAGGCATCGCCGTGCCCATCCTACGAATTTTCGTTGATTTGCAAGAGTCTAATGTGTTTTTTTCCTGACATCAATACTTGTCTACCGATCGCTGACTTTATTTTCTATGGAACTTCTACTTTCATTTACAGGCAATCTCTAGTAAATGTAAGATGCTAATGGTTCAGGGCGATTAATGAATCTATTTCTACAAACAATCCTTGAACCAGGCGACAGATCATGCGTGGCTTTTACCTCATTGTGCTAGTGGCTTGTCAAGATTGAAATGAGGGGTAAAGCCGTTTGAGTTTCACCCGT